>JANMGF010001501.1:0-2843 GCA_031374535.1 Polyangium sp. (in: bacteria) | reverse complement strand
GCGTGAAGTCGGTCAGCGCGTCTCCTCGCTCGCGGTACGTCGTCGCGAGCTTCGACGACGTGAGCGCCACGCGCTGGGATCGTTTCGGCTTCGACCTGCCGAACGCCGGCGCCTCCGCAAAAGCCCTCGAGCCCACGGCCGACGCGGATCTCGCGCTGCTCGTCGACAACGGCTTTTCCCTCTACATCGCGGGCTCGATCAGCGACGGCACGACCACGAAGACGTTCCGCTGGGGCCTCGCCGCGGGCACCTCGTTCGACGACTGCGCCACCGAGGACGGGAGCCCCGGCTTCGCGGTCCCGGCCGGCGGCACCGTGCCCGTCAAACCCACGATCCACGGCGATCACTGGTTCTTCAACAACATCACCGCCGGCGCCGAGGTCACGGCGCGCTACGCCCAGTACATCGTCGACGCGGACCTCGATGCAGACGGCGAAACCACGATCGAGGAGCTGAAACTCGTGAAGGCGGTCGACGTCTTCCCGCCCGACAAATACAGCCTCGCCGGCGTCCCGATCGAGACCGCCTACGACTACGTGCTCGCGCAGGCGCGCACGCTCGGCGACTACCAGGGCGACGGTGAGTGCCCGACCCGCAAGAACCTGCCCTGAGCGGGCACGCCCCCTGTGCCCATCCCCCGATCGGTGCTATTGCGGGCCCGTGCGCGATCCCTACGATGTGCTCGGCGTCGACCGCTCGGCGACGCAGGACGAGATCAAGAGCGCCTTCCGCAAGCTCGCCGCGCAGCACCACCCGGACAAGAACCCGGGCGACGACGGGGCGCAGCAGCGATTCAAGGAGCTCAACGCGGCCTACCAGATCCTGAGTGATCCGCAGAAGCGCGCCGCGTTCGATCGCTTCGGTCCCATGGGCGTGGGAAGCGCGTCTCCGGCAGGCGGGCCCTTCGGCGGCGCGAACTACGTCGATCTCAACGACATCAACATCGACGGGATCTTCGGCGATCTGCTCGGCGCGCTCGGCATCAAGGTCGGCGACCGCGGCAACCTCCAGAAAGAGATCCGCATCAGCTTCGAAGAAGCTGCGTTCGGTTGCACCAAGGAGATCACGTACGAGCGCGTGGAGCCTTGCGTCGACTGCGGCGGCGTCGGCGCGGCGAAAGGCACGCAGACCGAACGTTGCAGCCTTTGCCTCGGCCGCGGCCGCGTTCGTATGCAGCAGGGCGTCTTCCCGATCGCCATCGAGCGACCGTGCACGCGCTGCCGCGGCACCGGCCGCATCGTGCTCGACCCCTGCATGAGTTGCCGCGGCGCGGGCGTCGTCGCCAAGGCGCGCACCATCGAGGTCACGATCCCCGCGGGCGTCGAGAACGGCGCCACGCGGCTCGTCGAGCGCGGCGGCAACTGCACGCGCCCCGACCGCGCGCCGGGCGATCTCGAGCTCACGATCCGCGTCGCGCCCCACGAGTTTTTCCGCCGCGTGGGCGACGACGTCGTCTGTAGCCTCCCGGTCTCCTTCCCGATCGCCGCGCTCGGCGGAGAGGTCGAGGTCCAGACGCTCGAAGGAAAAGGCAAGCTCCGCATCCCCCCGGGCACGCAGCCGGGCGCGGTGCTGCGCGTCAAAGGCAAAGGCATCGTGCGCCGCGTCATGGGCGGCCGTGGGGATCAACTCGTCGAGATCGGCGTCGAGATCCCGACGCGGCTGACGGACGCGCAGAAGGAGCTCATCACGCAGCTCGCCTCGACGATGGGTGAGGCGCCGCAAGAGCCCGAGCAGGAGACTTTCATGGACAAGCTGAAGAATCTTTTTGGGTAGGCTTGTGGTTCCAGCGTCGCGCCTTAAACGAGCGCGCCAGTGCTCGATCCGACCCGACACGAAGACAGAATGAGCAAGCCCATGTCCAAGTTCATCGACGTTCTGAGCGACTCGACCGGTGAGACCGCGGAGAAGGTCGTTCGCGCGGCGCTCCTGCAGTTCCCGCAGGCCGGCGTGCAGATCCGCCTCCACACGCGCGTGCGCACGAAAGAAGTCGCAAGGCCGGTCCTCGAGCGCGCCGCGAAGGAGGGAGCGCTGCTCGTCTTCACGGTCGTGAGCCCCGAGCTACGCGAGTTCATCCACTCGGCCACGGCGGAGCTCCGCATCGAGGCGATCGACGTCATCGGCTCGCTCATCGGCAAGCTCGGGACGTTCCTCGATCGCGAGCCGATCAACCTGCCGAGCGCGATGCTCCCCCTCAGCGACGAGTACTTCCGCCGCATCGAGGCCGTCGAGTTCGCCGTCAAGAGCGACGACGGCAAGGAGCCGCGCAATTTCCGCAAGGCCGACATCATCCTCGTCGGCGTCTCGCGCACCTCGAAGACGCCGCTCTCGACGCTCCTCGCGCAACGTGGCCTCAAGGTCGCCAACCTGCCGCTCGTGCTCGGCGTGCCGCTGCCGCACGAGATCGAGGAGGCCCCGAGTGATCGGATCGTCGGCCTCACGATCGGCCTCGATCAGCTCTGCGAGATCCGCCAGGCGCGCCTGCGCCAGCTCGGCATGCCCCCCGAGACGAATTACGCGATGCGCGAGCACGTCCGCACGGAGCTCGAGTTCGCGCACAACATCTTCCGCGCGCACCCCGAATGGCCCGTGGTCGACGTGACGGGCCGCGCGATCGAGGAGACGGCCGTCATCATCCTGGAGAGCATCCACGAACGGAACAAAGCCGCTCACTAGGTCGTCTCGTTCGCGCTTGTACCTCACCCGGCGCGGGGCCGATAATCGCCCCATGACTTCAGCCGGCCTCAAGCACTCCGCTCTCCTCGCGCTCGCGCTCCTCGTCATCCCCGGGGCCCTCGCGGCCTCTTGTTCTGCCACTTCGAACCGGAGCGATTTCAGCGACGGCG
>JANMGF010001385.1:0-4510 GCA_031374535.1 Polyangium sp. (in: bacteria) | reverse complement strand
CCAAACGCAGGCTCGCCCGTCAGGCATTCGAAGAGAACACATCCGAGAGAAAACAAGTCCGCGAGCGCATCGATGCTCGCTTCGCCCCGGGCCTGCTCGGGCGCCATGTACCCCGGTGTCCCCATGAGCATCCCCGTGCGTGTCACCCGCGTCGCCATATCAGCCCGCGCAAGGCCGAAATCGAGCACCTTCACCGCGTCGATGCGCCCGCCCGGCAAGAACAAATTGCTCGGCTTCAGATCCCGGTGCACCACGGCGCGCTCGTGGGCGAAAGCGAGCACGGCTGCCACCTCGATGGCCAGCCCGACGCTCTCCTCGACGCTCAGCGGCCCACGCGCGAGCCGCGCCGCGAGATCTTCGCCGTCGAGCCACTCCATGACCAGATACCGAGCCCCCTCGGCGCTCGCGCCGTGGGCCAGGTACCGGACCACGCGTGGGTGCGGGAGGCTCGCGAGGATCTGTGCTTCCCGCGTGAACCGGGCCGCGTCCTCGGCGGCGTCGCCCGGCAAGACCTTGACGGCCACCGCCTTGCCCGTCTCCTGGTCGAGCGCTTTCCAGACCTCCCCCATGCCCCCCGCACCGGCCCGACGTTCGAGGAGGTAACGTCCGGCGAAGATGGCTTCTTGTCGCACGCTGCCGAGTATCACCGCGCCCCCGGGGATGTGTAAAGCGACAACCTCAGTGCTGCCGTCCGGAACCGCGGAGCGCCGCGCCTACGGGTCCAGCAGGCAACCCTCATCGACCGCGCCGTCGCAGTCGTTGTCTTCGCCGTCACACGGCTCGATCAAGAGGGTTTGCACGTTCACGTAGCAGTACACATGACCCGTGACGCTGCACTTCGTGTTGCCCCCCGCCGAGCAGATGGGGGATGAGCACGGAGTGCTGTCGAAATCCTCGTCGGTGAGCCCGTCGCAGTCGTTGTCCACGCCATTGCAATCGTCCTCTTGGCCCGGATGGACCCACGCGCTCCCGTCGTTGCAGTCGCTGGCGTTCGACACGTACCCGGCCGGCGCCGAGCAGGCCGCCGTCGTCTGCGATGGGGTGCCGAAGCCGTCACCGTCGTTGTCGCGGTAGAAGGTGCTCGTCACGCCCTCGTCGACGCTCCCGTCGCAGTCGTTGTCGAGTCCGTCGCAGACCTCGGCCGACGAGGCAACGTTCTGGTTGCAGACGAGGGCGCCCGCCGCGCATTGCGTGGTGCCGGCGTTGCAGACGCCCGGCTGCCCCGTGGCGCAGGCGATGCCGCCGCCGGGGTTGCCCTCGTCGACGTTCCCGTCGCAGTTGTTATCGATCCCATCACAGACCTCGGCCGACGGCGCCACGTTCTGGTTGCAGACGATCGCGCCGTCCGCACATTGCGTGGTGCCGGCGTTGCAGACGCCCGGCTGCCCCGTGGCGCAGGCGATGCCGCCGCCGGGGTTGTTCTCGTCGACGTTCCCGTCGCAGTTGTTATCGCGCCCATCACAGACGTCGGCCGACGGCGCCACACTCCGGTTGCAAACGATCGCGCCCGCGGAGCATTGCGTGGTGCCCGCGACGCAGACCCCCGGCTGCCCCGTGGAGCAGGCGACGCCGCCGCCCGGGTTGCTCTCGTCGACGCTCCCGTCGCAGTTGTTGTCGAGCCCGTCGCAGATATCGTCCGACGGCTGGACATTCTGGATGCAACCGAGCTGGCTCGCCGCGCATTGCGTGGTGCCTGGGCTGCAGACGCCCGGCTGCCCCGTGGAGCACGCCACGCCGCCGCCGGGGTTGTTTTCGTCGCCGCTCCCGTCGCAGTTGTTGTCGACCCCGTCGCAGACCTCGTCCGACGGCTCGACGTTCCGGTTGCAGACGATCGAGCCCGCGGAGCATTGCGTGGTGCCTGGGCTGCAGACGCCCGGCTCCTCCGTGGTGCAGGCCTCGCCGCCGCCCGGGTCGCCCTCGTCGACGCTCGCGTCGCAGTCGTCGTCGACGCCATTACACGTCTCGGCCGCGCCCGGGTGCACGATCCCGTCGGCGTCGTCGCAATCCGCGCGGTTGACGGCATATCCCGGCGGCGCGATACAAGCCTCCTGGCCGCTCGCCGCGTCCGGATCGCCGAAGCCGTCTCCATCGACGTCCGCATAGGTCGGCCGCGCCCACGGGAGGACCGGCGTGGGTGATTTCACGTAGGTGGTCGAGCTGCTCGTGCCGTTGCCGATTTCCCCCGAGGTATTTCTGCCCCAGGTCTGCACCGTGCAATCCGCGCCGAGCGCCACCGCATGGCCTATACCTGCGGAGAGGACCAAGGCGTTCAGGCCAGGGATTGCCTTGGGGCTCAGGCTGAACGTATAAACGGAGTCTCCGTCTCCGAGCTGGGACGTCGAGTCCGACCCCCAGGCCCAGACCGCGCCCGAGCTGCTCCTCGCGAACGTGAAGTCCCAACCCCCCGTGATCTGGGTGATGCCCGTCAGCCCAGGTACGGCCTGAGGCAGGGATTTTTGTGACGTGTTGCCGATCCCGAGTTGCCCATTGTTGTTGCTCCCCCACGCCAGGAGGGATCCGTCCGACAGGAGCGCCAGCGAGTGCGTGTGACCGGCGGCGACGGCGACGGCCACATTGCCAGCGCCGAGGGCGACTTTGTAGGGGGTCCTCTGGTAGGTGCCGCTGCCGTTCATGGAGCCATTGCCGATCTGTCCGTTATAGGTGGCGCCCCAGGCCCACACCGCGCCGGTCTTGCTGACGACGAGCGTATGGCTCCCGCCCGCGGAAATCCCCGCGGCGCCGCCCTCGATCGTGATCTTGACCGGCACGAGGACATTACTCCCGCTCGTGCCGTTCCCCATCTGGCCCCCAGGGTTGCTCCCCCAGGACCAGATCGCCCCGTCCGCATCCAGCGCGACCGAGAAATAGTCGCCCGCTGCGACGGCCGTGATGTTGGACAGCCCCGGGACCTGGAAAGGCGTCGCCTGCGGCGTGCTGCCGAAGCTGCCATTGCCGACCTGACCGTTGCCGTTGTTCCCCCAGCCCCATACGTGCCCAGCGTCATCCACCGCCAGCGCGTGCCATCGGCCTGCCGCGATTGCCTTGATCGGCGGCAGCCCCGGGACCTGGACGGGCACCTTGTGGGACGTGGAGGCGATGCCTGTGCCGGTCTGGCCCTCGGATCTCCGCCCCCATGCCCATAAGCTTCCATTCGGGTGCAAGAAGAGCGTGAAGTCCCCGCCGGCTGCCACGTTCTCCCCGGAGAGCGGCGCCGTCCCGGGCGCGGCGCCGAGGAATTGCTGAACGCTCGCCACCTCGCTCGAGTCGTCCATCCCCGCGGCGTCGTCCGTTGCCTCGTCGCCCTGCCCATAACACGCCGCCGCCTGACACAGGGCGAGCGCCGACAGCAACCATGCACCCTTGTAATAGAATCGAGAACCCAAGATCGATCGCATGATGAACCTCATCGCGGCGCATGACACGCCGGAGCTACCATTGCTGCGTTGTGCGGCATCCGCATCGTCTCGAGCGAACCACCCGCCGAGCGATGAATGCTTGGCGGACTGCGCCGCGCCTGACCGCGCCCACCCCAGCCCGGGTGGATGCCACGGCGCGAGCTCAATGCAGAACGCGTGCCATCTCTGCCAACACGGACTGCAGTCGAGGGGGATGCCTATTTTCGGCGCCATGTACGGTTGCGGCCAACGGCGAGTGCTGACGGCACGAGTCCGCTGGAGAGGACACTGTCCGCGGCCGCGGACTCCGCTGCAGAGGATCCTCCCCGTGGACGAGGTGACGCTGCGTAACGCGGCCACTCGACCGTTCGCCTCGGCAGACGTCTCCCGTCTTTACACGCCCACCGAGGGTCGTGGATACTCGACGCGATGCGATCGGGGCTCGTCTTCGCGGGACGCTACCTCCTCGAGTGCCGCGCGGGCGCGGGGGGCATGGGGGAGGTGTGGAAGGCGCTCGATCAAGAGACGGGCGAGGTCGTGGCGGTCAAGGTCGTGCCGCACCAGGACCCCGAGGGTGCTGCGCGTTTCGTGCGCGAGGCGCAGATCCTCGCGGACCTCACGCACCCGCAGGTGGTTCAATACGTGTCCCACGGTCGGGATTCCGCGGGAGCGCCGTATCTGGTCATGGAATGGCTCGACGGCGAGGACCTCGCGTCGCGCCTCTCGCGCGGTCCTCTCGCGGTCGACGAGAGCGTAAGGCTGGCCATCGCTGTCGCAGAGGTGCTCGCCTTCGCGCACGAGCGCGATGTGGTGCATCGCGACTTGAAGCCGAGCAACCTGTTCTTGCCGGGCGGACGCCTCGACGCGGTGAAGGTGCTGGACTTCGGCATTGCGCACGCGGGCAGGGCGACACGCATGACGCGCACGGGGATGCTCGTCGGCACGCCCGGGTACATGGCGCCGGAGCAAGCGCGGGGCGAGGCGAGCATCGACGCGCGCGCCGACGTGTTCTCGCTGGGGTGCATCCTGTTCGAGTGCCTGACGGGCGCGCCTGCATTCGGCGGCCAGCACGCGGCGGCGATCCTGACGAAGGTGCTGTTCGAAGAGACGCCGAG
>JANMGF010001278.1:0-8137 GCA_031374535.1 Polyangium sp. (in: bacteria) | reverse complement strand
GTCGCCGAGCGGGCGCGCGGCCTCGAAGAGGTAAATCGCGGCCTCGACGGCCTCGAGCTGGCAAAAGAAGAGCTTTTGCTCGCGCTCCTCGCGCCGCCAGTGCTCGAGCAGGTGCTTGGTGCGGCGCTCGACGTGGAGATACCCGCCCTGGCGCCACTTGGAGACGCGGTCGCGCAGGCCGTTCACGAGGGCGATCTCGCGCCGCTCCTCGGGCTCGACGCCCACGAGCTCGAGCTGCTTCCCCTTCTTCGGCTGGGGGATGGGGATGAAGTAACTCGACGCCCGCCGCCCCTCGACGATGGTGTCGGTGATGCCCTCCGCGGTGAACGCGAAGTGCCTCGTGGGCTCGGCAAAAGGAGAATTGAGGATCGGGTTCGGGATCAAACCACGTCCCCGGGAAACCGTCGTCGCTCGCGTCACCGCAGGTGCCTCACCCTTGCCCGCTCGGCCCCCGAGGAGGCCACCAACCCCGCCACACCAGGAAGAGAGACCCCAGCATGTCGTGGGGACGGAGTCTCTTGCGAAACGTTGGTCAAGTCAACGGGATTGCGAGCGAGGGTACAGATGAGGGGTTCCCAACCGGCCTGCTTGTACGTTACCGTCCCTCCCCATGCTCCTCGATCCTACCCTCGCCGACGAGCTGAAGCGCGAGCACACGCGGCTCCTCGAGAACGGCACGCTGCATCCCGAGCCCGCGCTCCGGCGGTACTACGAGACGTTCGCTGCGAAGTTCGGACCCGCGGCGCTGCGACGGCTCGATGGGGTCGAGCTGCTCGAAACGCTGCACGCGCACGGGAGCAAGGACAGCCTCGTGTACTGGCTCGAGTTCAAGAACGACGACGAGATGCCAGCGATTTTCGGGAGCATCGGCGGCGGTAGCGCGCTCAAGTTCGGGCTGTACCGGCGCAAGGAGACGGGTCTGTGGATGACAGGAAGCGCGGCGCAGCAGCGGGAACTGTCGCTGGAACAGGCCATTGCGATGGGACGCCGCAACCGGGACCAGCTCATCGCAGCGACTGACGTTCTGGAGCAATTCAGGGCGCGAGGAGGCAGCGACTGCGAGTCACTCCAGAAGGAGATCGAGGGCGCCGCACCCGAGATCAACGACCTCGCGTGGACCCACAAGTACCTGAGCCTGCTCTTTCATGAGATCCTGGATGATTATCACGTCCTGGAGTATCAGCGGTTTCACCTGATCAAACTACTCCTCATGCCGCCGACCGTGGAGGGCAGGTATGTCGCAGCCGGCGCATTCGTGTCGATCGCCCGCGAGCTCCGGATGCCGCTCAACCACCTGACGCGGCTCCTCAACGAGCGGCACGGCGCGCCGCACCGTTACTACCGGGTCGGCACATCCGAGAAGGAGCGTCGCGACGAATGGGCGGCAATGCGCGATGGCGGCTTCGTGGCCATCGGCTGGCCGGCGCTGGGCAACCTGTCCGAGATCGAGAACAGCCAGGAGGGGAAGGAGCGCATTCGCCAGAAGCTGGCCAAGCACTACCCGAATGAACCTCAGATCCTCGGGCGCTTCACGCAGCAGATCTTCAAGTTCGTAGCGACGATCTCGGTGGGCGATCTCGTGCTCGCCGCGGATGGCGCGACGGTCCTCGGCGTCGGCCGCGTGAAGGGGGACTACCAGTACGCGCCCGGCGCCAATTTCTGTCATCGACGCCCTGTCGAGTGGTTGTCGCTCTCCGAGTGGAAAATGCCGGAGCATGAGGGCCTTCGAACGACGGTGCACGAGCTCAAGAAACCAACCCTCCTCATGGAGGCACAACGAGCCCTGCAAAGAAAAACAACGCCGATATCCGCTAGTCACGGCCCCGTTCCCATCCCACCAACGGCTTCGCTCGCACCGCTCGACGGAACGCCCGCGCGTATCGAGGAGGTTTTGCTGCGCAAAGGACAGGTCATCCTCTACGGCCCGCCGGGCACGGGAAAAACCTACTGGGCGCTTCGCACGGCCAACGAACTCGCGGCGCGCTCCTGGTTCGGTCGAACCCAGGGTGACCTGACCGACGGGCAAAAAGAAACGCTGAAGTCCGCCGTCGTCATGTGCACCTTCCATCCCGCCTATGGCTACGAAGACTTCCTCGAAGGCTTCCGCCCGGTCGAGCGCTCGGGTGCACTCGGATTCGAGAGGCGCGACGGCGTGTTCAAGCAGCTCTGCGACGACGCGCGCAGGCACGGGAAAAACGTCTACCTCGTCATCGACGAGATCAACCGCGGCGACATCCCCCGCATCTTCGGTGAGCTGCTCACGCTCCTGGAGAAGAGCAAGCGCGGCATGGAAGGGACGCTTCCCCTCTCCGGCAAACCTTTCTCCGTCCCGGAGAACGTCTTCGTCATCGGCACGATGAACACCGCGGACCGATCGATTGCCTTGCTCGACGCGGCTCTGCGCCGCCGGTTCGGGTTCATCGAGCTCATGCCGGACGGCAATGTGCTCAGGGACGCGGTCATCAAGGGGCTCCCGCTCGGCGCGTGGCTCGGCAAGCTCAACGAGCGCATCCTTCGGCACGTGAAGCGAGATGCGCGCAATCTCCAGGTCGGACACACCTATTTGATGCATGGAACCAGCCCCATCAACGACGTGCGTCGCCTGGTGCAGGTGGTGCGAGACGACCTGATCCCGCTGCTCGAGGAGTATTGCTACGAGGACTACGAGGCGCTCGAACAGATCCTCGGCCCAAGCCTGGTGCAGCGTGAGCGTCGGCGGATCGACGATTCGCTGTTCCGGCCTGGGCGCGAAGACGATCTGATCAAGGCGCTGCTCGCGCCGACCCCCGATCTGGAGACGACGGCAACGGCCACGGCGTCCGAGGACGAGCCGAGCGTCGATGAGGAGGACGAGGAAGAACCGGGCGCCGCATCGTGAGCGACTCGATCGCGGTGCACTTCAAAGAGTGGGAGCGGCGAACGCCTGGCGCGTCCCCCGACGATCCCCTCGCGGGACTCGGCCTTTCGAGCCCTGCCGACCGCGCGCTCGTCGAGCGACTCGCCCGGGAGCGCGTGCTCGTCGTGCGCGAGCTCGCGCGGGGTCTCGAAGTCGAGACGACGTCCTACGTCGGCAAGGTGCGTCTCGATGCCCTTACCCTCACCATCACGCCGAAACTCGGTCATGAGCCGTTCGCGCGCCTATTCCGCTACGCGTACCACCTGCGCGACCTACGTCTCATGCCCTCGGCTTCGTTCTCGGCGGGGGGCAGCCTCTTCGAGGATCTGCTCCCGACCCAGCTCCTCGCCGAGGCCGAAGAGCTTCTCGCCCGAGGGCTCGACCGGCGATACGTCGCCGTCGAGGAGTCGCTGTCGAGCCCGCGGGGACGCATCGACATGAGCCAGATCGCGCGGGAGGGTGGCGTGATCCGCGGGAGCTTGCCCTGCCGGCATCACCTGCGCCTCTCAGATTGTCTGCTGAATCAGGTGCTCCTCGGCGGGCTCCGCCTCGCAGCGGGGATGGCGCTGAACCCCGCATTGAAGATCGAGCTACGGCGGCTCGCCGATGTCCTTGCCGTTTCGGTTCGAGCGCGCCCCTTGCACCGGCAGCTCGTCGACCAGGCCGAGCAGGGCCTCGATCGAATGGCTGCCGCCTACGCGCCTGCCTTGACGATCATCGGGCTCCTGCTCGATGGCGAGGCACCGACGCTCGCGGACGCAGACGAGCCGATCACACTTCCTGGGTTCTTGCTGGACATGAACCGATTCTTTCAGCGTCTTCTCGGCCGGTTTCTTCGAGAAAACCTGGAGCAAGGCCAGGTCGTGGAGGAGCAATCGCTGAAGGATCTGATGCGTTATGCGCCGGGGGAAAACCCGAGGCGGAGGCGAGCGCCGCGACCACGCCCCGATTTCGCGGTCAAGACCCCCGACGGGAAGCTCTTGCTCCTCGATGCGAAGTATCGCGACCTGTGGAAACGCGATCTGCCGCGTGACATGTTGTATCAACTGGCGATGTATGCGCTGAGCCAGCCGCGCGGTGGGACGGCGACGATTCTGTACCCGACGACGGCGGACGAGGCGCGGCCGGCTCGGATCGAGATTGGCGAGCCGCTGGGCGGGTGGGGGCGGGCGTCGATCGTGCTACAGCCGGTTCATCTCGGGGAGCTCGATCGGGTGATTGCCGGGGGGCGGAGTACTGCACGGGAGAGGCAGGCGCTCGCGCACTCGCTGGTTTTCAGGGCGCCGGCTGCGGGCGAAGCGTAGTTACCCCGATCATGCAGCCCTCGTTCACTGCACTGGGGCAGCCCTGGAGCCCGCGGGTTCCTCTTGCACCAGATGCAAAGGCCAGCCGCCGCCAACGCATCGAGGCGAGCGGCGTTTTGCCGCACGAGATCGGTCTTTCGCAGCCGCGGCGGCTTCGGAGCTGGTCGCTCGCTCTCTGTCCGGTTTGTTCCGGACTGGTCCGAGTGCTGCGGCTCGCTCGGTACGGCGTCCAGAGGGGCCGCAGGAGGCGGCGCCGCGCCCTTGCGGGAGGGTCGCGGCCCCAGTCGCACGATCGTCCACTGGATGCCCCGTGCCGCCAAATCCCGACGGAACCAGCTTCGGCGATGGCCCAAGCCCTTGCCATCCAACGGGGTTTCCACCGCGACCAGAGGTCGCAAGCCACGACGGGCTCGCACGAGCACGTCCGCGTACGCCTTCCCGGCGAGCACGACGAGGAGCAACTCCTCCCCGGGCCATCGAGCGCGCAGGCCTGCGAGAACGGAGCGCGCCCATTCGAGGCGCTCGTCCTCGGTCAGGCTCGTGATCACGAGGTCGTAGGGTTCGATGACTCTTGAGGGCTCGAGGGCCCCATGTTTGGCCGACAGGATGAACACGTCTCCGCCTCGGAGCTCGGCATACTGCAAGGCCTCGCGGAACAGGCTCGAGCGGTAGAGCGTGCGCGCCGGCTGGGCGGTGTCCGCCTTCGTGTCGGCGCACCCCACGAGGAACACGGTTCTCACGTGGCTACCCTCGCGGCCACCCCCTTCAGGCGGGCGACGAGGGCCTCGGGCTCCGAGAGATCATCGAGGATCGCGACCAGCGGGTCCGCCAGAACTTCCGCGACGAAGGCGAGCAAGGCCGGGGCTGCGGCAACCAGCTCTGCATCGCTGGCAACGTAGGTCATTTGATGCAATTGGGCTCCAGCAGTCGTCAGTCAGCCGGGCACCACCGTGGCAAGCAGCGTGCGGCCAAGCGCGTCACCCTTTGGGGCGCGACCGTTCTTGGGGTAGCGGCGCGCGTTTGGTCGAGGCGCCGCACTCTCGTCCACGCTACGGGAAGTGGAGCTCGCGCTCGGTTCCGTCGCGGCTCCGGAGGACGATCGTCACCCCACGGACACGGACGGCCATCAACAGCACGTCGTACAGGGCGATGGCTCGCCGCACCACCTCCGTAAGGCTGTCCGCCTCGCTGAGGGCGCGGAGGGGTTCGAGCCGTGCGCGGAGCCGTTCGGGGAGCTCCAGGTTGAGCCGAGCTCGGCCCTGGTTCGCAGCGCGGGACGTCCTCGGCACCGCCGTCATCGCAGCATGTCGCGCCACTCCACGACCACCTCCGGCAGCGCTGCAACGTCGAGCTCGTGTCGCTGGTGCTTCCTGCTGTCGTCGAAGGTCAGCGCGTACATCGCGTAAACTTCGACCAACCTGCCCGAGGAAACCCGGAAGCAAGCGTTGTCGCCAAACCGACGTGAGCGCGCCACGAGCAAAGGCGAAGACGTGGGGCGAGCCCGGGATGGACTCGGCGGCGTTGGTGAATACGTCACCGTCTGCGGGCGCTTTCCCTTCGAACAGGATCGCCTGGCAGGCCCGGCGGAAGATATACGCAGGCCATCGTTCGCCCGGGTCCCACGTGTCGGGGAGAGACATCACGAACTCGACGTGCCGATCCTCGCCGCTGCGCCCCTCGAGCGCGAACACGCTCGACCCTCGCGTGTGGAGGACCCAATGCGGGAGGGCCTCGCATGGCCGAACGCCGTAGACCTGTTTCGGGCCGAATATGCCGCTCGCATCCTCGTACACGACCTCGGCCGGGCCCAGATGCCGCTCAAAATGCGCAGCGATTGCTGCATCGTCCTTCATGTTAACCTCGACCACGGAAGCGGCCTCGCGTGCCCTTGGAGGTCCGGGAGCTCTGGCAACTCGGGCTGCGGCCCGTGACTGAATTCGCGCCAGCACATCTCGGGGTGCCCGAGCGGATAGTCGCAGTCGCGATACACGCGCTCCCGCCCGCGAGCCCATCTGAGCGCCGCCTCTACCGCGGGCCGGAACAGGATGTGCTGCCAGGCAACGGCGTCTTCCACAGCCTCGTCGATGACTGGGGCCCTGCCCAGCAAACGCCTCCCAAGGCGATGATCAGCGAACAGACCGTGGAACTTCTCGCCGAAGTACACATAGACCAGCGGACCGTACCGCGTTCGTACGTGCACCTCGACCATATCTAGATTCGTGAACCGGTGGAGAACGAGCCGGGGTTTTGGGGGGACCCAAGCAATCACCTCCGGGAGGTCGTCGATGCGGAGCTGGCCTGCGACGCGCCTCTTGTGGTCGAATTCGGTCAGCGCAAGCAATGCGTAGACCACGGTCGTAGCGCCCGAGGCAGTAAGAAACTCCGCTCGCTTCCCGAGCTGACGCGAGCGCGCAATGAGCAGGGCAAACACGTCCGGGCAAGCGCGTCCCGAGTCACCCGGGTTGAAGTACACGTCGCCCTCGCGCGGCGTTTCGCCTGCAAAGTCGATGGCGCGAGAGACGTTCCGGAGCACGCGTATGGGCCACAGCTCCCGCGGGTTCCACTCCTCCGACAGCGACATGACGAGCTCCGCGTGGTGGGCTCTATGCCCCTCCAAGAGGTGAGCGCGGGCCCCCACGGTATGCAGTACCCAGTGCCGGCGCCCCCTGCGCGGCGGAATGACGTGAACATCCCGAGGGATCACACCGGGGCGCACGATCTGCGGTCTCCCCAGGTGCCGGTTAAGATGGGCGGCGATCACCGCCTGGTCGTCGGACATCCTACCTGGTGAGCCGCCGGGCAGCGATGGTCAGGTTCCAGGCCGCGCGGTGCAGCTCGTCGACGATCTGTTCTGCCTCCTCCGGGGTTGCCGCATAACCGCGGAACACCTCGCGCCCCTCCGCTCCGATTGCGCCCGCTTCGACGTACACCGCGCCGTCGCTCCCGAGCGCGAGCGTCTGGAGCATCGCCCACGTGAGCAGTCCTCGCGTGCCGATCTCCGCGCACTCCTCGTCAGTCAGGGCGTAGCCGACGAACACACGCCGGCCTCGCGGCGGATTCCCCTCGAAGGAGACGTAGAGCACGCCGTCGCTCGCGAGCACCAACTCGGTGCCCAAGGCCGCGTCGTCCCCGTCATCATCGAGGGACACAGCCTCTTGGCCTCTCAGGCGGCTCATAGGGGCCTCCGGAGCTGCACGCGCTCGCTCCCGTTCTGCGCCGTCGCCAAGACGACGATCCCATGCGCCTGCAACCGATGCAGCGCGGGCACCAGCACACCCAGGTACGACAGCTCGGGGAGCGTGTCGCGCAAACGTGCAACGGAGACGACCCCATCTCCGTCCGGGCGCATGCGCGAGAGCGCGAAGTGGAGCAAGCCTTCGGCATGCGCTTCATCGCCCAACTTCCGGAGGGCCACCCCGTAATTCGCGACAAGGACCGCGCCCTCCTGATAGGGGCCGGCTGCGCGCAGAACGTCGAGAAGAAGCTGCTCGCCGCGTTCGTCGTGTCGGACGGAGCCGGTCGAGACGTACGTCGCCCGCGGAGATCGGCGCGGCGGAAGCGGCGGCAGTCGATCCGAGAGGCGAGCTTTCCGGAAGCGCTCCCCGGCACGAAGAAACAGGGCGGCCATGAAGGCTCGAGCGCGGGTCCAGGCCGAAGGTCGATCGAGGATCGTGTCGCGCGGCGGCTCGGAAGGATGCGCTTCCGCGACGCGTACGCCGCTCTGGGGAACCGCCGCGCGCTCCATCACCTGCGTCGGGTCGTCGTCCGCATCCCTGGCTGCATTCATGGTCTCTCCTCCAAAAAGAGCGTCGCCAACCCGAGGCGTCGGCGAATCGGTGTTGTGCGAGCTAAGCTGGTGTCCTCCTATTCGCCGACGCCTGAGATCGACGACGCTGCGCCAAACAGATTTTTTCGTCACCCCCCTCGGACGACGGCG
>JANMGF010001277.1:0-2466 GCA_031374535.1 Polyangium sp. (in: bacteria) | reverse complement strand
CCGCCGCAAAACCCCTTGCCCGCTCCCTCCACGACGATGACATGCACCTCGTCATCGGCGTTGGCCCACTCCACGGCAGCGCGAATCTCGCGCGGCGTTTCGTCGTTGATCGCGTTCAGTCGCTCGGGTCGATTGAGCAAGAGGCGCGCGACGCGGGGGTTCTCGGTATCCTTGTCGATCCGCAGGGTGCTGAAGCTCGGCACGGGGGCCTCCTCTCGGTATGGCAGCCGTTATCACGACCGACGTTCCTCCGGGCGAAAAATCGACCGGACGCGGGACGAGCGCGGCGTGCGCCGGGCCGAGCGAGATCGAGCGAGATCGAGCCGCCGCGCGGTCGGTGCATGGCGTCATCATCATGGCAGCCTGAATGCCTTGACATCTCGCGCGGGCCTCGGGTAAGGTCGAAGGTTGCGCGTAGTGCGCAAAAGCGGGAGTTCGTGCACCATGGCGTTGCGTGCGAGTGACCATCTGCTGGAGACCGCGAAGGCGCTGAATCCCCTCGCCGACCTGGTCGGCACCTGGATGGGGAAAGGTTGGTCCGTCACCGCGGTGCCCAAGGCCGGGGGATGGGGGCTTCAATATCGCGGAGCCCAACACGTTCTTCGAGAAATTCGGCGAGCCGGGCTCATCCCCTGGCCCCACGTCACCGTCGCCAATTTGGTCAAGCAGTGAGCTCGTCGCCGGTCCCGTGGACAAGCCAGAAAGGCGGTAACCCATGCCTGTGAAGATGTCGTTCAGCCCCCAGAAGCAGATGTTCACCAAGGTCGCCGTCGTGGGCGGCGGCGTCAGTGGTGTTTATTCCGCGTGGCGCCTCGCCACGAGCGGCTCGCCGTGGTCGGGCGAGGACGTGACGGTCTTCGAGTATGGCAACCGCGTGGGTGGCCGGCTCGAATCGATCAAGAGCCTGCACGCCGGATCCGCGGAGCGGGAGCTCTCGAGCGCCGCGGCAGAGGAGCTCGTCGACCGACCGGCGGAGGTCGGCGGAATGCGTTTTCTGCCGTCGTGGCAGGACCACGTGACGCGCCTGATCACGCACCTGGGGCTCGCCCGCGCCGATTTCCCGATGGGCGACACGCACAACCTGTTTTTCCTTCGAGGACAACCCTTCCGGGCCCAGAGCTTCACGTATGGAACGGTCCCCTACCGGCTCCGTGGCTCCGAGCAGGGGCTCACCGTCGACCAGCTCTTCGAGCACGTCCTCGACACGTTGCTCGCCTCCGTCGGCAAGAAGCTCGCGGACAAGTTGACCCGCGAGGACTGGGACGAGATCAAGAAGAACCCGGCCTTCTGCTTCGACGATGAGCCACTCCATGAACAAGGGTTCTGGAACGTCCTCGCGAAGATCGTCTCCGCCGAGGCGTACAAGATGCTCACCGAGGCGGGTGGTTATTTCACCCTGACGGCCAACTGGAATGCCGCCGAGGCGGCGAGCTTCATCGGCCTCGATTTCATCGGCGCGAAATACGAGACGCTCGAGGACGGCTACGATGCCCAGGTCGCCGCGCTGGCGAACGAATTCACGGGGGCCGGCGGCCGGATCTGGGGCGATTCGGAGCTCATCAAGTTCGACAAGCTCGCCGACGGCAAGCTCCTCCTCACGTTCCGCAACCGCGATCCCAGGTTCGAGGGCGACGATCGGACGTTCACCGTCGTCGCCGACCACCTCATCCTCGCCATGCCGCGCCACGGGCTCGAGCGCCTCGAGCTTCACGGCACCCGGTTCGATTTCGACGATCCCGCCAACGCGGAGCAGCGGAGGTTGCGGGACGCGGTCATGAAGATGCCTGCGTTCAAGCTCTTCATGCTCTTCGAGAAGCCCTGGTGGCAACGGATGGGGCTGACGAGCGGCCGCTCCGTTTGTGATCTGCCGATCCGGCAAACCTATTACTTCGGGACCGAGTCGGGCCACCGGCACGGGCTCCTGATGACCTCGTACAACGACGCCGAGACGGTCAGCTTCTGGAAGGGCCTCCAGTGGACCGCGACGCGGCCGAACAAGGACGCGCCGCCTCCGCCCAGGTATATCTCGGAGAACACCGTCGCCGATTCACGAAGGGATGCCGACACGTACGAGGCCACGCCCGCGATGATCGAGCACGCCCTCGCGCAGCTCCGCGAGGTCCACGGGAGGAGCACTTCGGCTTGAAGGCGCCCGAATGGCTGCGCGAGGCCTACCTTGGTTACTGAGATCCCCATGCCAACCCAGCCCGCTGAACCCCCCCCGCCCGTCGTGGCATGCTCTCGTGATTGGCGTCGACGAATATCCCCGCATGCCGTCGGCGCGGCTCAACGGCTGCGTGCGTGACGCGACGGCCATCAAGAATATGGTCCTCGATCGCGAGATCCATCAATTCCTGCGCCGGATGCAGAAACGAAAGGTCTCGGTCACCGTGATCACCGACACCTGCCACGCCGGCGCCTCGACGCGCGCGCTCGTGGGGGATGGCGCGACCGAGCGGCACCTCG
>JANMGF010001269.1:0-3299 GCA_031374535.1 Polyangium sp. (in: bacteria) | reverse complement strand
CGGCATCGACGTCGAGCGACGCCTGCTCCTCGCGATGTTGCTCTCCGGCGGGATCGCCGCGCTCACCGTTTCCTCCACGGCGCTCGGGTACAAGGGGTACTACGAGCTTGGCCTCGGCGCGGGCGCGGGATGGAGCGGCATCGCCGTCGCCATGCTCGGCCGCGGCAAGGCCCTCGGGATCGTGCTCGCCGCGATCTTCCTCGGCACGCTGGAGCAAGCCGGCCTCGCGGTGAACGCGCGTGTCCCCAAGGAAGCCATGGACGTCCTCGAGGCCACGCTCATCGTCCTCGTCGCCGTCGCGAGCCGTTTCGCAGCCGAGGGCCCCCGCGCCGCGGCCGAGCCCGAGCCCCCCCGCGACAAACCCATCCCCACGCCCGCCTCCGAGGAGGCCCGCTCGTGAGCGCCATCTTCTCTCTCAACATGCTCGCGGAGTCGGTCCGCATCGCTGTGCCTTACGCGTGCGCCGCGATCGGCGGCGTGTGGGCCGAGCGCGCGGGCGTCATCCAGATCGGCCTCGAAGGCATCCTGCTCACGAGCGCGTTCACCTCCGTCGCCGTCACGCACGCCACGCAGAGCCCCACGCTTGGCCTCGCCGCCGCGATCGGCGCGGGCATCGCCCTCTCGCTCGGCCATGGACAACTCACCGAGCGCGCCCGCGTCCACGCCGTCATCAGCGGCATCGCCTTGAACCTGCTCGCGCTCGCCTCCACACGCATGGGCCTTCGCGCCCTCTACGACAGCGCCTCGAACTCCCCCGCGATCGAGGCCTTTCGTTTCGTTCCGACCGGCGCCTCGGGCGTGGCCATGCTCCTGCGTGTCCTCGCCGATCCCGTGTTTTTCTGCGCGCTCGTCGCCGTCGCCGTGACCCCGTTCGTCCTGCGAAATACCCGCTTCGGCCTGCGCGTGCGCGCCGTCGGCGAGAACCCCGTCGCCGCCGCGAGCGTGGGCATCGCGGTCACGCGGGTTCGTCTCTCTGCGCTCGCGGTTTCAGGCGCGATCTGCGCGCTCGGCGGCGCCCACCTCGCCTACGACCAGCAGCGCTTCGAGTCCGGCATGTCCGCGGGACGTGGCTTCATCGCGCTCGCTGCTGTTGTCGTCTCCGGCTGGCGCGCGGGTCGCGCCGCGCTCGCGTGCCTCGCGTTTGGTGTGCTCGAAGCGCTGCAGATCGTGCTCCAGGACGACGTACGCAAGACGGCGGTGGGCGACCTGATCCAGACCTTGCCTTACGTCGCGACGCTGCTCGTGCTCGCGCTCGCGCCGAGGCGCGCGGGTGCGCCGGAGGGGCTCGGCAAACACGCGACCGAGTAAAGGGTCCAGCTACTCCGTAACGGGGCGAAGTAAATCCGTGAGATCGACGCTCGGGGCAGGTTGTCCATGGCGGGCTCTTCTTCCGGGCAGCGTGTACAGGCTGGCGCCGTGCTTTTGTCGGAAGCGCTTTTCCTCGGCAGTCCTGCTATCCGCGAGATGAGCCCGATCGGAGATGACGACTGCGACGAACCGGGTTCGGTTGAAGGAGAGGGTACGTAACCGCTCGCGCAGGAAATTCCGGAGAGCGTTCAACGTGGCTGCCAGTTGCTCCAGTGCATGATCGTGATCCCGTCCTTTCATCTCGAGAAGGAGGAGCGTCAGTCGCGGCTCCTTCTCCGGAGGTTTCTGCACCACGAGCAGGAGGCGATCACAACACATTCCGTTGGCAAGGCCGGACGCTGTTCGGAAAGCAGGTCCATCGAGACAGAAGGCAAGCGCGACGGAGCCGCCGGGCAGGCTCCGGATCGCAGCGGCCAACCCGTCCGCCTCGCACTTATTTGGTCCCTCGAAGCAGTCCCAGAGCAGCGCCTCAAGCACCTTTGCCTGCTCCGTCCGCGGCCTCATCGAGAATCCGATTGATCGCGATGCTCTCTTGCTTGGTCACCTTCGTGAAGGTGGACCAGTTGATGGAACCGCTTTCCTCGTCGTAGACGTTCGATACGCAGCCGTCCTTCCCGAACTGCCAGACGGCAACCTCGTTTGGCTTCAAGTACGCGTCTGCGCTCTTCAGCGCGAGCGTGTCGACGACGCGCGCCCGCTGTGCTTCTTCAAGGCGTGACATTTCGATGATCGTTGAGATGTGATCGACGATGTACGGCGAATGCGTGACGATCACGAGCTGTATGCCTGCGCGGATCATGAGCGCGAAGAGCTCGACGAGTGCCACCTGCGCCTCCGGGTGCGCGCTCAGCTCGGGTTCGTCGATGATCAAGAGGTCCCCGCGCTCGGCCGTCTCGAGGAAGAGCTGGAGGCCGACGAGAGACTTTTGCATGGAGGCGCAGCCCGATATCGGAATCGCCCTCGTTCCTTCTGCTGCTTCAGGCTTGAACACGAGGGACGCGCTCGGTTCTTCGAAACCGAAACGCCCTCCGATCACTTGCTCCGCGAGCCGCACGAACTCCCGGTCCTCTCGCGACGAGGACGCACTCCGTGCCTGGGCGAACCCCAACAGCTCACAGAACTTTTGCTGCCCGATCGACAACGGGATGCCCTGGCCGTGGAGGAGGAGCTGCACGTACTTTTGCGACAAGAAATCCCGCTCCACGGGCAGGACGCGCAGGCGCCGTATCCAAGCGAAGAGAAGGATCGCGAGTTGCTTTTGAACCGCCTCTCTCAAGTTGAATGTGCTGAAGCTCGTGCCGACCAACGGTTCGGAGTCACCTTCGAGAAGCGTCGCCGAAATGTGTCCGGGCGCTAATTTGAGCCGAAGGAGGAGATCCACGGGGTACCGGACGAACTCGTGATGCGCGAGTGCGAGGCGAAACTGCGCTCGTTCGTCGAGCGCCGCTCCGACGAGTTTCTCCCCATCGATCCGATCCAGTCGCACCTCGAGCTGCTCGGGCAACATCCCGAGCAACTCCGATCGTCGAACCTCGAACAGGATTTCCCCTGAAGTGTTCTCCACCTGTTCGACGATTTCGTTCGCGCGGTCCACGAGCAGTCGTTCAACGTCTGTCGTCGTCCGTTTCTCGTTGCGGCCTCGGCCGTAGGAGTTCCCGAGCAACGCAAACAGCCCCATCGCCGTCCACGTCTTCCCCGTCCCGTTCTCCCCGATGAACACCGTCAGCGGCCGGATCTCGATCTCCGCCCTCTCGATCCGCCCCACCTTCTCGACGACGAGCTTCATCGCGCCCCTCTCCCGTTCTTCCTTCCGCGCCCTACCTCACCCGTCAACTCTGCACCATCTCTCTCTCCAACCCCTCATTTCCCCCAAGTCGCGGGAGCCCGTGATCCAGGCGGGGGCCGGGCGCGAAGAAAAAAAGCGCGGGCGG
>JANMGF010001238.1:0-3823 GCA_031374535.1 Polyangium sp. (in: bacteria) | reverse complement strand
CCCCTGCGTGACGTCGGCAGACCAAAGACATCCGTGTATCCCCGCGCCAAAGACAAAGATAGGCGCCATCGCCCACATGAAGTGTACGCGTTTCATCCGACCCCCTATGGTTTTTCTGGGTGGTTCGAGGCGAGGATAAGGAAGCGGTCAGACGCGTCCAGAAAAATCCGCATCTGGACGGACAGGAAATGTCAGCGTTGTCTACTGCCTGCTCCGCGGCGGCGTCACGCGCGTCGGCGCGACGTTGCGGAACACACGGACCGAACGACCCGAGGCGGACGCGGCACGGCCGTCCGGCGCTCGTTTGGACGCGGGCGATCCGATCACGATCCGTGATAAGACCTGAGACATGCTTCTGTCCGACGTGCTCTCCGTGCTGGAATCGATCGCCCCGCTCAGGCTCGCCGAGGGCTGGGACAACGTGGGGCTGCTCGTGGGGGATCCGGCGCAGGAAGCCCGCTCGGCGCTGCTCTGCATCGATTACACGCCGGCCGTGGCCGCGGAGGCGCGGGCGAAGGGTTGCGGGCTCGTGTATTCGTACCACCCGCCGATCTTCGAGCCGATGAAGAGGGTCGTTTCGCCGAGCCCGATCTTCGAGGCGATCCGGGACGGGATGGCCATTTATTCGCCCCACACGGCGCTCGACGTGGCCGAAGGCGGGACGAACGATTTCCTGGCGGACGTGCTGGGCATCGGGCAAGGCCTCCCGGTGCGCAGGCCGATGCGGGCGCCGGGGGCGAAAGCAGGTCCGGCGCCGGAGGGGGAGGCGCTCGGGCTCGGGCGTATCGGCGAGCTCGCGACGGAGATTTCGCGCGTGGAGCTTTTCGAGCGTATCAAGCGGGGCCTCGGGATCGAGGCGCTGCTCGTGGCAGGGCCGACGACGGGAAACGTACGCAAGGCGGCGGCGAGCGCGGGGGCGTGCGGCAATCTCGTGGACGACGCGCTCGGCCAGGGGGCGGAGCTTTACCTGACGGGCGAGATGCGGCACCACGACGCGCTCAGGGCGGCGAAGCTCGGCATGACGGTGGTCTGCGCTCTGCATTCGAACAGCGAACGGGCGATCCTGCCGCGGATCCGGGATCGAATCGTGGCGGCGCTGCCGGATCTCGCCATTTTCGTGAGCGAGTCGGATCGGGATCCGTTCGTGGTGAGGTGATCCGGCGCGCGGGGAAACGCGCGCGTGCGCCTCCCGCGGTCCGCGCTACGCTCGTCGCGCCCCATGATAGGCTCCGCGGTCACAGCCGTGCTCGGCCCGACGAACACCGGCAAGACGCACCGGGCCATCGAGCGCATGCTGGAGCACGCGTCCGGGATGATCGGGCTGCCCTTGCGGCTGCTCGCGCGCGAGGTGTACGACCGGATCACGGCGCGGATCGGGGAGGCGCGCGTCGCGCTGGTGACGGGCGAGGAAAAACGCGTTCCGCGCAGGCCGGATTACTGGGTCTGCACGGTCGAGGCGATGCCGACGAACCTCACGGTGGAGTTCGTCGGGGTCGACGAGATTCAGCTCGCCGCGCATCCGCAGCGGGGGCACGTGTTCACCGAGCGGCTGCAAGGGGCGCGCGGCACGAAGGAGACGTGGTTCATGGGCGCCGCGTCGATGCGGCCGATCATCACGGAGCTCCTGCCAGCCGCGCGGATCGTGGAGTACCCGAGGCTCAGCCGGCTCGCGTTTGCCGGGGCAGAAAAACTCGCGAGGCTGCCGCAAAGGAGCGCTGTCGTCGCGTTTTCGATGCAGGAGGTTTACGAGGTGGCCGAGCGGCTGCGCAGAGCGCGCGGGGGCACGGCCGTGGTGCTGGGGGCGCTCTCGCCGCGCACGCGGAACGCGCAGGTGGCCATGTTCCAGTCGGGGGAGGTCGAGTACATCGTCGCGACCGACGCCATCGGGATGGGGCTGAACCTCGACGTGAAACACGTGGCGTTCGCGGCCATGCGCAAGTTCGACGGGCGCGAGGTGCGTGATCTCGAGGCGGCGGAAATCGGGCAAATCGCCGGCCGGGCCGGGCGATACACGAGTGACGGTTCCTTCGGGACGATCGCGCCGCTGACGATCCCGCAGGGGCTCGCGAGCGCGGTGGAGACGCACAGATTTCCCGCGGTGCGAAGGCTCCTCTGGCGAAATGCCGATCTCGAGACGAACTCGATCGACGTTTTGCTAGCGTCGCTCAAGCGCTCGCCGGGGCGGCGCTCGCTCGTGTTGCAAGAGGGCGCGGAGGACGCGGCGGCCCTCGCGCGGCTCGC
This sequence comes from Polyangium sp. (in: bacteria), assembly GCA_031374535.1. Taxonomy (GTDB): domain Bacteria; phylum Myxococcota_A; class Polyangia; order Polyangiales; family Polyangiaceae; genus Polyangium. The sequence continues at coordinate 1,582 of JANMGF010001238.1, read as the reverse complement.
CCAGGATCCGGCCATCCGCGCGAAGGCGCAAGGCAAAGAGGCGGTGGAGCTGCTCTGGGAGGTTTGTCGGATTCCCGATTATCGCAAGCTGCTCTTCGAATCCCACGTGGCGCTTTTGGCGGAGATCTTCGAGAATCTCGCGGGGCCGCGGGCCGTCATCGACGAGGCGTGGATGACCGAACGCGTGCGGGAGATCGATGATCCGGCGGGGGACATCGATACGCTCATCGCGCGAATCGCGGCGATCCGGACGTGGACGTACGTCTCGCATCGAGGCCGCTGGGTGAAGGATCCGGCGGCGTGGCAGGAGCGGACGGCGGCGATCGAGGATCGGCTGAGCGACGCGTTGCACGAGCGGCTGGTGCAACGGTTCGTCGAGAAGAGCGGCGGCGGGACCAGGGTTCAAACGGAGCGAAAAAGCCGGGCGGCAGTGGCTACGACGGCAGAGCTTCGGGCGATGGATAAGGCAAACCCCTTCGGCAAACTCGCGGCGCTGCGGGCGCCCCCGGCGCGCGAGGCGGGCGGGGCGGCGTCGGACGAGGCGCGCTGGGTGGAGTCGGTCGTCGCGGCGCGGCACGGGGCGATCTCCGTGGATGCGTCGGGGCGAATCACGTTCGAGGATGGGCGCGAGCTCGGAAGGCTCGTGGGGGGCTCGAGTTTGCTTTTGCCGGACGTGAAGCTCGCGGCGCTCACGGAGCTCGGCGCGGGGGCGCGGGCGCGGATCACGCGGCGGCTCGTGGCGTTCGCGCGGGATCTCGTGGAAGCGCTTTGCGCGCCGCTGCGGGCGCTGTCGCCGCGCGCGCTCGGGGCCGCGGCGCGGGGAATCGTGTACCAGGTCGAGCAGGGGCTCGGGACGGCAAAAACCGAGGACGCGGCGGCGCAGATCGCGGAGCTCTCGCCGGAGGACCGGGACAAACTCGCGGCGGCGGGGATCGTGGTGGGCGCGCGGGTGCTCTACGTGCCGGCGCTGCTCAAGGGGGCCGCGCTGGAGAGGCGATCGGCGCTCGTGGCGGCGTTCGCAGGGGCAAAGGCGCCACGCGCGACGGAGCCCAGCGTGGTGTCGATGCCGATCCCGCGTCTCTCGGAGGAGCGGCTCTTCACGGCCGTGGGATATCCGGTCTTCGGCCCGCGTGCGGTGCGCGCGGACGTGGTCGAGAAGGTCTTCGCGGCGATCGTGGCGGAAGGAAACCCGGCGCCGGGCAAGCTCGCGGGCTGGCTCGGATGTCCGGCGAAAGAAGCGGCGCGCGTGGCAGAGGCGATCGCGGGCGATGCACGAGGCGAGGCTCCGGGCGAAGCGGCTCCCGGAGGGCCCGACGACGCGGCGAAAGCCTAGATTTCGATCTTTCGCGACGAAGAGCTGCACCGGGCTTGTGGCGCGGGGCTGCTGCATTTATAGTCCAGGCTGCTTTTCTTCCTTAGAGGTCCGGCTCATGCGTCACGCGTGGACGCGTACAGGTTTGCTTTTGTTCGGCGCGGTCAAAATGACCGCGGGCTGCTTCCAGGTCATAACGGAGGCCGGTCCTCGACATGAACAGCCTCCTCTGCGGCACGATCGATATCGTGCCGCAGAGCCAAGCGGGTC
>JANMGF010001230.1:0-15550 GCA_031374535.1 Polyangium sp. (in: bacteria) | reverse complement strand
GGCCGCCTTCGCGAGAAGGCCATGCGCCTCGCCGAGAAGGCGAACTTCCTCTCACGCACCACCGACCGTGAGCTCATCGGCGAGATCCGCCGGCAGATCCAGTGCCTCGTCGCCGCGCTGCCTCCCTTCGAGGCCGTGCTTTACTCCGAGCGCCCCCATCCCTTCTCCCTCTTCGTCGCCCTCACCGGCCTCGTCGGACAGATCTCCTCGCTCGCGCGCACGCCCGTCCCGCCGCTGCTCCCTCGGTATCACCACGACGATCTTCGCTCGAGCTTCGAGAATGCGCGCGACCACATCTTCCGCATGGTCGACGAGGGCATCATCGAGTCCTTCACGGCTTATCCCTTCGACTTGAAAGAGGGGAAATACGGCGTCCTCTTCCAGCGCGAGTTCCGCATGCGTGCCCTCGTCGTCGCGGTCCGTGTGCAGCGCGGCGTGCGTGAGGATCAGCTCCTCAACTGGATGAACGGCGCGCTCATCGGATCCCCGGGCCGGCTCCGCACCATGCAGGAGAGCCGCATCCTCGGCGCCGGCCGCAAGCGCGTCGAGCGCCACGCCGATCTCGTCGCCACGCCGGGCACCTTGCTCTTCGAGCTTGAAGAGCAGAGCGTCTACCTCGACCCGGGCGAGCCGCTCACCTTGTACAACACGGCCGATCCGACGGGGGCCAGCGGGCCCTCCGAGGCGGTCCTCTACGTCAAGAGCGGGTAGGGGCGCGATGGCTTCTCTCGGCAGGACCGCGATGACCGCGAAGCAGGCCTCTGCGCGGGATCAACGCGTGCTCGTCGACGCGTTCTGCAACTTCCACGCGGACGTCGTCACGCAGAAACGTATCGTCGCCGCTTCCGGTGGCGTCTTGCCTTACGACGCCGTCCAGCAGCGCCTCCTCGACGCGTTCGAGGCCCAGGCCAGCAAAGTCTCCTCGTCGCTCCCCGAGCACGAGCGCCGCCTCTTCGAAGAAGCGCGGTACGTCATGATCGCCATGGCTGACGAGGTTTTCCTCCACCTCGACTGGACCGGCAAGTCGCCCTGGGCGGACAAACCCCTCGAAGCGATCGTCTTCCAGACCCGCGACTCGGGCGAACGTTTCTTCAACCGCATCGACGACGCCCTCGTCGGCCGTGTGCCCGCCTCGTCCCAGCTCCTCACCGTGTACCTCACGGCCCTCGCGCTCGGCTTCCGCGGCCGGTACGCGCCCCTCGGCACCGGCGAACCCGAGACCTACCGCTCTCGCCTCGCCGACTTCCTTGCCCGCACCGATCCCGACGTCGTTCGTGGGGAAGAGCTCTGCCCCCAGGCGCACGAGTTCACCGCGGCCGACTCCCCCCAGAAGCGTTTGCCCTCCCTCTCCCGAGGCCTCCTGCCGTTCCTCATCGTCATCCTCGGCTGGATCGTCATCGGCGAGATCCTCTGGCTTTATCGCACGGCCGAGCTCGATGACGTGCTCGACCGCATCGAGGACGCCACGTGACCGGCGTCCTCCTCCTCAAGATCGTCGCTGGCCTGATCGCGCTCGCGGTCGTCGGCGTGGGCATCTACGCGTTTGTCCTCGCGCAAAAAAAGAAGGCGCAAAAGGCCGCGGCGCTCGTCCAGCGGGACGGCAGCCCCGACCCCATCGCCGAGATCCGCGCCGCTTTCGAGAAGGCCCGCGCCGCTCTCGTCAAGAAGGTCCCGGACAAAACCGCGCGCGAAGAGATGCCGCGTTACCTCGTCCTCGGCGAACCTTCGTCCGGAAAAACCTCCCTCCTCGGCGGATCCGGCCTCAGCGTCCAGCTCATCGAAGGCGGCGATCCTGCGCCCGGCGACGCCTCTGCCGTCAACCTCTGGATGCTCGGCAAGGCCCTCCTCGTCGACGCCGCCGGCCGCCTCCTCTTCGGCGAAGGCGGCACCGCCGCGCCCGATCCTCCCTATCGCGCCCTCCTCGCCGAGCTCAAGCGCCTCCACCCCGATCGCCCTGTCGACGGCATTCTCCTCACGGTCCCTTGCAACGAGGTGATGCCCACCGCGCGCTCCACGCCTGCCGAGCGCAAACGCAAGGCCACGATCCTCCGCTCGGCCGTCGCCCTCGCCCAGCAGACCCTCGGGATGAACGTCCCGGTCTACGTCATCGTCACCCAGACCGATCGCCTCTCTGGCTTCCGCAGCCTCGGCCTCGAAGTCAGCGCCACCGGACGTGACGACATCCTCGGCTGGTCGAGCCCGCACCCCGCCTTCACCGAGGGCTCCGAGTCCTGGGTCGAAGACGCGCTCGGCTCCGTCCACGACTCGCTCCTTCGCCACCAGGCGCGCCGCTTCGCCAACGCCCCCGTCGTCCGCAGCCCCGACGACTTTTTCCTCTTCCCGAGCGAGATCGAGTCCCTCGCCGACGGCCTGCGCACCTACGTCGATCCCGTCTTCCTCGAAGGCGCCGGCCAGGAGACGCTCACCCTCCGCGGCATCTACTTTTGCGGCGCGGCCGATCCTCCCGGCGGACCTCCGCAGCTCATGGCCCCCGGCGCCGTCCCCGCCGCGCTCCTGCCTCCGTCCGGACCTACGGCCGCCGCCTCCCCGGGCAAGATCCTCTTCACCCGCGATCTGTTCGAGCACAAAGTGTTTGCCGAGCGAAACCTCGGCCGACCTGCCGCTGCGGCCCTCCGCAAACGCCAGCGCATCAACCTCGCGCTCCAGCTCGTGGCCGGTGTCCTCGCCGGCGCTTTCCTCGCGGCCCTCTGGATCGACGCCTCGCGCCTCGAACGACGCACCACCGCCGTCATGCCTTTCTTGCGCGACGTCCAGAGCAACGTCCTCCAGGCGAAGAGCGAGGCCCCGGGCACCGAGGCGAGCTTCGACACCCGAAAGCTCCGCGCCAAAGCCCTCATCGAAAAACTCGAAACCATCGAGGAATCCGGCCGCCTTCGCTCCCCGCTGAACCCTGCTTCCTGGTGGAGCCGCCTCGACGGCCGCGTCGACAACGCCTTCGTCCAGGGCTTCGAGCAGGTCCTCGTCGACACCTTCCGCGCCGGCCTCAACGAGGAGGCCACCCACCTCCTCCGCCCGCTCCCGGCCCAGCCTCCGCCCGACGCGTTTTTCCCGCTCAGCGTCGAGAAGAGCCAGGAGTACATCCAGCTCGAAACGTGGCTGCGTGAGCTCACCGCGTTCGAGGCCCACGTCGCGCGTCACGACGGCCTGCTCGGCGAGCTCCCCAAGGACGTCACCCCCGACGGCCGCGCCCAGAGCGTCGCCGACCTCTCGGACTACCTCCTCGGCTACAAGACCTCGCCCACGATCGCCGTCGAGTATTACCGCAACGCCCTCGCCCGCGGCGCTCGCCGCCAGCCCTTCGACCTCGCCCCTCGCCGCGATCCGGCGCGCGAGAAGGCCACCGCTCTCTTCAAGGGCCTTCAGGATCGCGTGCTCGAGGCTTACAGCGACGCCGTCGTCCGCGGCGACGTCGAGCAGCTCGTCAAGAGCCTCAAGGATCTCGAGACCAAAGGCGCCGAGTACACCGCCCAGGATCTCTGGACCTTGCGCGACGCGATCGCCCGCGTCGAAGCGCACCTCGGCGCGCCCACCCTCGCGTGGGTCTCGGCCGAGTCGCTCCCGCCGAACGAGGGCATCGCTGGCTTGCTCAAGTCCGTCAAGGGATCACGCCTCCTCGGTGCCGACGTCGAGGCTGCTCTGCGAGGTCAGGTCGACGCGCGGCTCCTCGACCTCAAGACGTACGTCGCGAGCGCGGGCGCGCCCATCTCCGGGCCTTTGCTCGAGCGCAAGGGGGGCGTCCTGCTCATGCGCCTCTCGCCCTTCATCCTCGCGCTCAAGCCGCCCATCGACGCGCTCCGCCAGCAGACCTTCATGACGGCCGAGGAGGACAAGGTCCTCACGCCCGATCTCGATCGCTCGCGCGTCGACTGGGACGCCGAGATCCTCAAAGAGGCCGCGCGTTTTCCCAAGGACTACGAGACGTTTTTGCAGGGCGGCGTCCTCAAAACGATCGACGCGCGTGTCCGCAACACGATCTCCGATCTCACGGTCCGCCAGGTCAAGGCCAACACCCTCGGCGCCGTCGCGCGTGCGGCTCGCCCCGCCACGCCCTTGCCTGGGAACTCCAATCGCCAGTTCGAGACCGTCCGTGGCGACGCGGCGAACCTCGGCCAGGCCGCCGCGCCCATTCGCGACATGATCAGCTCGTTCGTACGCCTTCGTATGGACGACGCGCGGGATCGCCTCCGCGAGCTGCTGCGCGGCCAGGGCTCCGAGGTCCTCGGCCGCGCGGCCGGCGTCCTCCGCGCCGAGAACCTCTACGGCCTCAAGAAGGGCGGATTCACCTGGTGGGACGGCAAATCCACGCCGGCCTTCGAGGCGTTCAGCGTCCCCGACGCCGGCCGTTTGTCCGAGTATGCCGCGGCCCAGCGCACCCGCGCCGCCTCCCTGCACAAGGAGCTCGCCGAGCCCGTCCTCTCCGCGATGGAGAGCCCCGAGGTCGCGGGCGACAGCGGCGACGATCCCAACGTCACCCTCTGGCAAAACGTCTCCTGGCCGCTCAAGGATTACGAGAACAAGAAGGCGGGCAACGGGGTCTCCACGCTCGAGACCTTCATGCTCTCCGACTTGCCGCTCATCACGGCCAAGAACTGCATCGCCGAGCTCGACAAACGCGCCGCGACGGACGGCTCGGGCGGCTTCTTCACGGGCAAACAGAAGTACATCACCGAGGAGCTCCGCGAGCGTTGCCGTGTCCTTTCGAACGAGGACATGCGCGACCGTTATGCGGCCATCCGCCGCACCTTCAACCGCGAGCTCTCGGGCAAGTTCCCCTTCGTCAAGATCGAGCCGGGCCTTCGTGTCGAGGATGCGCGGCCCGAGACCGTTCGCCGTTTCCTCCAGGACGCGGCCGATTTCCGCACCGATTTTGGGTATGTCCTCGGCAAGGACACCAAGGCCTCCGCCGGCGAGGTCGGCCGCTTCCTTGAAAAGATCGAGGCCGTCCGCGCCTTCATGATGCCCATGTGGGCGCAGGTCGAATCGGCCGAGGACGGCATTTACGATGTCAAGGTCGAGTTCCGCGTGAACCCTGGCCTCGAGGTCGGCGGCAACCGTATCGCCGAGTGGGCCGTGCGTTTCGCCGACGAACGCCTCCTCCGCGACGGCCCTAAATCCGAGGCGAGCTGGCGCGTCAACGATCCCGTCCGCCTCGATTTGCGCTGGGCCAAGAGCAGCCTCGACGTCCCCTTGCCGACCCAGGGCCCGAACGTCTTCGTGAACGATCGGACCGTCACCTTCGAGGAGCGTGGCCCCTGGGCGCTCCTTCGTTTGATCGCTTTCCACCAGACCTCCGCGCGTGATGCCTCGGCCAAGACCGAGGGAGGATCCCACGTGCTCGGCTTCGTCGTGCAATCGTCGCCCGATTCCACGGGTGGCTTCATCGAGCGTGTCGGCTCGGACGCCAACACGGTGCGGATTTACATCCGCCTCGCGCTCACCGGCGTCGAGAAGGACAGACTTTTGCGTTACCCCGAGTTCCCGGCCATCGCCCCGAACCTCTAGGAGAGAGTGCCTCGATGACGACGAAGGCCCCGCTGACCGATCTGGAGACGCTCCTCGCGCCCATCTCCGAGGAGACGCCTTGTGGTTTGTCTCTCCGGTACGAAGGCACGTACGACCGCGTGCGTGAGGCGCGGCGCGAGGACGATCCCTCGCTCCCCATGGGCGACTGGGAGACCAAGCTCAAGGTCTCCGATTTTGCGCTCGTCGAAAGGCTTTGCCAGGACGCGCTCTCGAAGAAATCGAAGGACCTTCAGATCGCGGCCTGGCTCGTCGACGCGTGGCTCAAGCGTTCCCGCGTGCGTGGCCTCGGCCATGGTTTGTCCCTCGTCGCCGGCCTCTGCGAGCGTTACTGGGATGGCCTCTTCCCCGCGCTCGGCGATGACAACGACGCCTCCGCGCGCATCGCGCTCTACGAGTGGATGGACGACATCCTCTCCGATCGCCTGCGCACCACGCCTTTCTCCGAGGGCGACGGGGCTTTTTCGCTCCTCGATTGGGAGCTTGGTGGAAAGGCCCCCCCGCCCGACACGAGCAGCGATGACCCTGCGCCTCCGCAGACGCGTGAATCTCTCCTCGCGAAGATCTCGCTCGGCGGCGGCGCGCGCTGGACCGAACTGGCGATGGACGCGATGGCCGCGATCACGGCGGCCGAAGCTGCCGAGGCTGCCATCGCCGCGCAGATCCCGCGCCCGCCCACGCTCCGCCGCGTGCGTGACGTCCTCGCGCAGATCGAGGCGCTCGCGCGGGACGGCGCCCGGATCAACGGCGAGATCGTCCAGCCTTCTGCCAACCCACGCGCCGAAATCGCCCCGCTCGGATCGGCTGCTGCGGCTGCGGCGGCCTTCAACCCCGGCGGTGGCGCGGGGGGCTCAATGCTGATCGGGAGCCGCGCCGACGCGTATTATCGACTCGCGGAGGCCGCCGAGTACCTCATGCGCACCGAGCCGCACAGCCCCGTGCCTTACCTGGTCAAACGTGCGGTGCAGTGGGGCAACATGTCGCTCGCGCAGCTCCTCTACGAGTTCGTGGGGAACCCCGATGATCTTGTGGCGATCCAGCGCCTTCTCGGGATGCGCGGGAGGGAGGAATAACAGGGGAGGGCACGTGGGTGTTGTGTTTTCGAGCCCGAGCACGGTAAAAGGATAATGTACCCGTAGTACACGCCGTGCGTGGGCGGTTTCGAGTGAGAGTTCGCAAAGTCGCGGCGCTGCCGCGGGAGCCGAGGAAGGGAGCCATCGATGGCAGAGAGCAAGCAGCACTGGCTGGACCGGAACCGTCCGCCTCGAGTGCAGATCACGTATGACGTCGAGACGGGCAACGCAATCGAGAAGAAAGAGATCCCGTTTGTCGTCGGCGTGCTGAGCGACCTGGGGCAGAACCCGCAGAACCCCCTGCCCAAGTTGAAGGATCGCAAGTTCGTCGAGATCGACCGCGACAACTTCAACGACGTCCTCGCCTCGACCAAGCCCGAGATCACGGCGAAGGTCGACGACGTGCTCAAGGGTCAGGGGACGATCTCGATTCCTTTGACGTTCACGCACCTCGACGATTTCCGGCCCGAGCGCCTCGTCGAGCGTATCCCGGAGCTCCGCAAGCTGCTCCGCGCGCGCGAGCGCCTGAACGATCTCCTGGCGAAGCTCGAGGGCAACGACGAGCTCTCGGCGGCGCTACGTGAGGTCATGGAGAGCACCGAGGCTCTCCAGAAGATCAAGGCGGAAGTCTCGAAGGACGATCAGAGCTAGGTCGCGCGGAGGGTACGAACATGCCGGAAACAGCAAGCGTAAAAGAACTCATCGCCACGAGCGCGGACGCCTCGGCGATCATCGATCAGATCCTCTCCGAGGGCGCGATGGTCCGCGGGGACAACCCTGCGCAAAAGAAACACGCGCGCGACATCGTCGGGGAGTTTTGCCAGCAGATCCTCGACGAGCGTGATGAAAAGGACAAGGCCAGGGCGCTCGATCTCGGCGCGGTCGCGGCCATTCAGGATCGCATCGCGGAGATCGACGAGCTCATCGGCAAGCAGCTCGACGCGATCCTCCACGCGCCCGAGTTCCAGTCCCTCGAGGCGCGGTGGCGTGGTCTCCACTATCTCGTGACGAACACGGAGACCAGCACGCGCCTCAAGATCCGCGTGCTCAACGTCCGCAAGGACGAGCTCCGCAAGGATTTCGAGTCCGCGCCCGACTTCGATCGCAGCGCGCTCTTCAAGAAGGTCTACGAGGAGGAGTACGGCACCTTCGGCGGCGCGCCCTATGGCCTGCTCCTCGGCGACTACGAGTTCGACGGGTCGAACCCCGACATCGGCCTCGTGACGGCGCTCTCCAAGGTCGCGGCGGCCGCGCACGCGCCTTTCATCTCGGCGGCGAGCCCGTTCCTCTTCGACATGGACAACTTCTCGCAGATCGGCGTCCCCGGCGATCTCGCGAAGCTCTTCGAGAGCACGCAGCTCATCCCCTGGCGTGAGTTCCGCGAGAGCGAGGACAGCCGTTACGTGGGCCTCGTCCTCCCGCACGTCCTCATGCGCCTCCCGTACGGCGCCAAGAGCGTGCCCGTGGACGGCTTCCTCTACGAGGAGAACGTCGGCGCGGACGACAAGAACTTCCTCTGGGGCAACGCGGCGTACGCCATGGGCCAGCGCATCACCAACGCATTCGCCCTGTACGGCTGGTGCGCGGCGATTCGTGGCGTCGAGGGCGGCGGCCTCGTCGAGAACCTCCCGGTGCACGTCTTCAAGACGACCGAGGGGGATCTCGCGGTCAAGACGCCGACCGAGGTGGCCATCACCGATCGCCGTGAGAACGAGCTGTCGGAGCTCGGCTTCATCGGCCTCTGCTATCGCAAGAACAGCGGCCAGGCTGCGTTCTTCGGCGGCAGCACCGCGAACAAGCCCAAGGTGTACAACCTGCCCTCGGCGACGGCGAACGCCCGTCTCTCGGCGCAGCTCCCGTACATCCTCGCGACGAGCCGGTTCGCCCATTACATCAAGGTCATGATGCGCGACAAGATCGGCAGCTTCATGACCAAGGACAACGTGTCGTCGTACCTCAACAACTGGATCGCGGACTACGTGCTCCTGAACGACGACGCGGGCCAGGAGACGAAGGCGCGCCTGCCGCTCCGCGAGGCGCGTATCGACGTCACCGACATCCCCGGCAAGCCCGGCGCGTACCGTGCGGTCGTCTTCTTGAAGCCGCACTTCCAGCTCAACGAGCTCACGGTCTCCATGCGTCTCGTGGCGGATTTGCCGCCTCCCGCCGCGTGACGGACCTCGCAAATCGGTGTAGATAGAGAAGTCGCAGCCCCGCGCTCACGGCACCGCGCGGGGCTTCCGACGATCCACGGGGTCGAGGAGAATTTCCAATGAGTGAAACGACGTTCATCAATATCGAAGGTATCAAGGGCGAGAGCACGGCCACGCAGGGCAAGGACAAGATGGAAGTCCTGTCCTTCTCGCACGGCATCTCGATGCCGCTGACGGCGGGCGCCTCGTCCAACGCGCGCGCCCATGGCCGCTGCGTGCACCAGGACTTCACGTTCACGAAGTATCTCGACATCGCCTCGCCGACCTTGAACCTCAAGGCGTGCGGCGGCGACAACATCAAGTCGATCGAGCTCACCGTCTTCCAGGCCGACAAGGCCGACGGCGACATGATCCAGTATTACAAGGTCCTCTTCACGGACTGCATCATCACGAACTCCAGCGTGAGCGGCGGCAGCGGCGGTCGTCCCGTCGAGACGATCACCTTCAACTACCGCAAGATCGCCTGGTCCTACGCGCAGCAGGGCCAGCCTTCGCCGGCCGGCAAGAAGGGCACGGCGGAAGGCGGCTGGGATCTCGAGCAGAACAAGAAGGCCTGAGAGCCGCCGTCGCGCCCTCGGGGGCTCGTTTGTCCTTTCGGAACATTGAATGGCAAAAGCCTGGGGATCCACGAGCGCGGGCAGGGTACCTCTCTTCGATCGCCTGATCGACGAGAACCCTGCCCAGAAGCAAGAGGCCGTTCCGTTTTGCACCCTCGATCGAGCGGGGCTACGCGCCTCGGTGGCCCGCGAGCTCGGTCGTATCCTCGGCACCCGCAGCCCCATCTCCGGCGACGAGGCCTTGTCTCGTCAGCGTACGGCCATCGATTATGGTCTGCCCGACCTCGAGCTCGGCGGCCGTACGCTCGTCCCGGAGGAGACGCGCCGCCTCGTGCGTCTCGTCCAGAAGACCATCGAAGCCTACGAGCCGAGGCTCCAGAACGTGCACGTGGAGATCAAGCGACGTGAGGACGTGGCGCCCCATGCGCGCCTCGTCGTCGCGCTCACGGCCACGCTCGTCACCGACGAGGTGCGCGAGCCTCTTTCGTTCGAGGCGCCCCTCGATGTGGGCCCGGGGGTTCGATGAGCCGCGGTGATCCCGATCGGGAAATGCTCGAGCTTTATGCGCGCGAGCTCGCGTACCTGCGTGAGCGCGGCGCCGAGTTTGCCAAGGACTATCCGAAGATCGCGTCGCGCCTCGGTACGTCGAGCCAGGCCTCCTCCGATCCGCACGTCGAGCGGCTCGTCGAGTCGTTTGCGTTCCTCTCGGCGCGCCTCACCCGCGACATCGAGGCCGAGCTCCCGCTCTACACGAGCTCTCTCCTCGGCGTCCTTTATCCGCAGCTCGCGTGCCCCGTGCCCGCGATGGCCATTGCTGGATTCGAGATCGATCCCAAGGAGAGCAAGCTCGGCTCGGGCTACACGATCGCCAAGCATACCCCGCTCTTCGCGGCCTCGCAGACCGGCCCGGTCTGTCATTTCCGCACGGCGTATCCCGTCACGCTCTGGCCCATCGAGATCGTCAACGCCGCGATGATCCCGCCCGAGAACACGGACCTGCCCGCGTGGCTCCTCGGCAATGCCGCGGCGGTCCTCGAGATCGAGCTCTCCACGGGCGGGGTCCCCCTCGACAAACTCGGCATGCGTTCGCTCCGTTTTCACATCGCGGGCGGGGGCATGGGCGCGGCGCGCCTCTACGACCTCATCGCCGCGCATGCCGTCAAGGTCCTCGTCGTGGGCCCCAATCCCACGCAGGACTGGGCCGAGGCCAAGCTCCGCCCCGTCGGCTTCGAGGCTGATCAGGACGTGCTCCCGTACCCGGCGCACGCGCACCGCGGCCACCGCCTCATCCAGGAGTACTTCGCGTTCCCGGAGAAATTCCATTTCTTCGACATCGAGTTCCGCGATCTCCCGGCCCGCAAAGGCACGAAGCTCCTCGTCCTTTTTGATCAGAAGCCCCCGGCGGGCGTCGCCGTCCGCCCGACCACCCTGAAGCTCGGCTGCACCCCGCTCATCAACCTCTTCCCGCGCAGCGCCGAGCCCATTCGTGTCGACCAGACCCGGCCCGAATACCGCCTCGTCGCCGACGCAAGGCGCGAGCGCACGACCGAGGTCCATTCCGTCTCCCGCGTCGCCGCCACCGCGCCCGGCGAGCCGGCGCAGATCGACTACGCGCCCTTCTTTTCGTTCGTGCACCACCGCGCCGGCGACAAACCACGCGCCTTCTGGCACGGCCGCCGCGTCGCGACGGGCCGCAAGGATCTGCCCGGCACCGATCTCTGGCTCTCCTTCGTCGACACCGACTTCAAGCTCTCGCGCCCCCCGTCCGAGACCGTCTACGCCAGCGTGCTCTGCACGAACCGGGACCTCGCGAGCGAGATCGCCAAGGACACCGTCCTCTCCCCCGAGCGCCCCGTCCCGGCCCGCAAAATCGTTTGTCTCACCAAACCGACCCCCCAGCGGTCGGCCCCCATGGGCGGCGAGGCCCTCTGGCGCCTCGTCTCGAACCTCTCGCAAAATCACCTCTCGATCACCGACGGCCGCACGGGCGTGAGCGCCCTCCGCGAGATCCTGCGCGCGTACGTGTTCGGCGATTCCCCCGATGCCGAGCGCCAGATCGACGCCCTCCTCGAGATCTCGAGCCGCGTCGTCACGCGCCGCCTCGGCAGCGACGCGTGGCGTGGGTATGTCCGCGGCCTCGAGATCACGCTCACCCTCGCCGACGAACAGTTCGCCGGTTCGAGCCCCGTCCTTCTCGCCTCGGTCTTGAGCCGATTTTTTGCCCTCCAGGCGCACATCAATGCGTTCACGGAGCTCGTCCTGAAGCGCGCCTCGCGCGCGGAGGTCTGGAAGCGATGGCCGCCCACGGCTGGCGAAAGAGCTCTTCTGTAGAGGCCTGGATCTTCGACGAGGGACACGCCTTCGATTTTTATCAAGCCGTCTCCCTCCTCGAGCGCTTTCGCGAGGGCGACGCCGTCCCCCTCGGCGAGGGCTCCGATCCGTCTCGCGAGGCCGTCCGTTTTTCCTCGAACGTCGCGCTCGCCTTCCCCGAGACCGACGTCGCCCGGATTCGCGGCCCCCACCGCGAGGGCGAGCCTGCGAAGATGCAGGTGAACTTCCTCGGCCTCGGCGGCGCCCTCGGCCCTCTTCCGCCGCCCTTCGTCGAATCGATCTACATGCGCGCCGTTCGCGGCGACACCGCGGCGCGTGATTACCTCGACATCTTCAACCATCGCCTCGTCTCGTTTGCTTATCGCGTCCGCAAGAACCACCGCATCGGCCTCGGCGTCAGCTCGCCTGAGAAGGACGCCGCGGCGACCCACCTCTTCGCGATGCTCGGCCTCGGCTTTCAGGCGTTGCGAGGCCGCCTCGCGGTCCATGATCGCGCCTTGCTCGAGCACGCGGCGAACCTCTCCAACGAGACGCGCTCGCTCGAGGGCCTCGTCGCCATTCTCCGCCGCCATTTCGGCGTTCCCATCGAGCCCGTCCCCCTCACCGGCGCTTTTCATCCGATCGAGGAGAACGATCGCTCCGCCATCGGCCGATCCGGCCAGAACCGCGCCCTCGGCCGTGACGCTTGCCTCGGCGCGCGTTTCTGGGACCAGGAGGCGACCTTCGATCTTCGCATCGGGCCCATGAAAATCGACGACTTCCTCCGATTTTTGCCCGACGGCGACGCCCTCGCGCCCCTCTGCTCCCTCGTGCGTTTTTATGCCGGCGCGCGATTTCACTTCGGCCTCGTCCTCATCCTCGCCAAGGGTGAGGTCCCGCACGACGTCAAGATGCGCCGAAAGAAATCGAGCGTGGTGCTCGGCCAGATCGCCTGGCTCGGCGACGTCTCGAAGACGACGGCCCACGACCGCGAGGTGCGTTTGTCCCGTGCGGCCATTAGGAAGGGCCTCCGGGAGGCGCCGGGGTACCTCCCCGCGCCTCGCTGAATCCCGAGCGGCCAGCCTTGTCAACGGAGCGCGCGTCGGGGTATCGTTCCTGCTTAGCCCCATGACGACCGCAGAACAGAGCCAGGGCGCAACGGAGAGCATTCCGAGCAAGCTCGGCAAATTCGCCACCGAGCAGATCGACAAGGCCGAGGTCACGGTCACCAAGGGCGTCTCCACCGTCCGCGACTCGACCAACCAGATCATCAGCAAGGCCGAAGAGCAGATCCTCAAGCTCAACAAGGCCCTTTACGAGACCAAAAACGGCATCTCCAGCGGCATCGACGCCGCGATCAAGGAGACCGAGGGCCAGCTCAAGGGGATCACGCCCGAGCTGAAGAAGATGGGCGAGGACGCCATCTCGACCGCCAAGGGCAAGCTCGACGGGATCGTCGACGAGGTCGAGGGCAAGCTCGAATCGCAGAAGGACGCGCTCGTCAAGACGGCGAGTGATCAGATTCAAGGCGCGGCCGACAAGGCCAAGGGCAAGATCGACGAGATCGGCGCGCTCGGCGAGGAGCAGGCCACGAAGGTCCTCGACGCCGTGAAGTCGCAGGCCGACACGGTCGATCAGAAGCTCGGCGATCTCGCGGGGGAGATCGACGGCAAGATCGAGGCGATCGGCGCCGATCTGCGCGGCAAGTTCGAGGCGGCGCTCGCGAAGGTGCCCGATCACGACGGCGCGAAGGCCGAGATGTCGGCGAACGTCGACGCGGTCGTGGACGAGCTGCGCGGCGCGACGAAGGACTCGATCGATCAGGCGCGCGAGACCCTGAAGGCCCTGGTCAAGCAGACCGACGACACGATCAAGCAGACGATCGGCGACGTGCGGCGCACCATCGGCGAGGTCCCTGAGCGCATCAACCGCACGGCGCAAGAGATCCTCGCGAAGGTCAACGACGCGCTCCAGAAGACGCTCGACGAGATCGCCCAGCTCGCGCGGGATCTCGTGGCGCGCGCGGCGGCGCTGCTCAACGAGGCGCTCTTGCTCGTCACGAGCACCGTGGACAAACTGCTCGCCGACGGCTTCGCGCTCGTGCGGGGCATCAAGGCGGACCTCGACAAACTGCTCGACCAGCTCCTCGAGCAGATCCGTGATCTCACGCTCGGCACGCTCGAGGATGTCCGCAAAGCGGCGAACGATCTTCTCGGCACGTTCGAGACCGAATGCAGGAAGATCCTCCAGACCATGGAGGACTCCGTCGTCGGCTCCGTCGAGGAGCTCGGCGGCAAGATGAACGCCTCGATCAAGGCGCTCCAGTCCGAGCTCACCCTCGACGCCGACAAGATTGTCCGGGACCTCGTGGCCGAGGGCGCGAAGGGCCACGACGACGCGCTCTCCGACTTCATCAGCGCGGGTTATTCGGAGGACACGTCGGTCATCCCCAAGATCCGCGAAAAGGGCGAGGCGGCGATCAAGCAGATCGAAGCCAAGACCAAGGCCCAAGGCGAGAAGCTGATCAAGGACTTCGAGATGCAGGCGACCCTGCTGAAGCCCAAGATCCAGATGCAAGGCATCAAGGTCATCGCGCAGATCGCCGCGCTCGGCCCGAAGCTCGCGATGCAGGCCGTCCAGATCGCGACGAGCATCGCTTCGAGCATCAAAGAGAAGGGCGAGGCGGTCAAGAAGACCTTCGAGGACCTCCAGAAGCTCCTCACCGACGCGATCACGAAGAAGATCCCCGATTACCTCGAGAACTGCAAGAAGCAGATCAAGGCCGCTGCCGACGCGCTCGTCGAGGCGGGCAAGACATTCTACGAAAAGACGATCGCCGATATCACGGGGGCCATCGCGGCGGCCGAGTCGCGGTTCAAGCAGCTCGCCTCCGAGATGAAGGACCTCATCGAGACGCAGGTCTTGGAGCTCGTCGCCTCCATTCGCAAGACGGTGGAGACCTCGATCCAGCGCTTCAAGGATCTCGGCGCGGCGTTCGAGGAAAAGACCAACGCGCTCATCCACGACGTCCCCGCCCGGCTCATCAAGCTCGAAGAAGTGGCGCGTATGGCGGTCGAGCGTGAAATCGCGCTCGCGCAGGGGCTCGCAAATGCGACGAAGGACGACATTCTCCTGAAGGCGCATATCGCGCTCGGGGAGATCAAGAAAGCGGCGCACGGCGTCCTTGGCGGCATCACGGGGGATCTCGGTGCGGTCAAAGGGTCGCTTGCGTTGATGTTGCCCGCGGGCGCGGGGCTCGACGCGGCCGGGGCGATCAACCTGGTCGTCTCGGGTGGGCTCGAAAGCATGATTGCATCGGCGGCGGACGCGGCGTCGGCTGTGGTCGCGGCGGGCGTGAATGCGGCGGAGGCCGTCAATGCGGCCGGAGAGCAGGCGGCGGGCGCGATGAGCGCGGCCGGGTTCGAGGGCGCCGCGAGTGCATTGACGAGCGTGCTCACCCAGACGATGGGCGAGGTGCGGACGGAAGGCGAGAAGGCCAAGAACGTCATTGCAGCGGCCGAGGAGAAGATGACGGCGGTCGCCAAGGAGGCGAGCGATACCTGCACGCAGGCGGCGGCGGCGGCGCAGGCGGCGGCGGCGGAGGTCGTGGAAGCCGCGCAATCGACGGGGGATGCGATCAAGGCGTCGGCGGACAATCTGACGAAGGGCCTCGAAAAGGCCAAGGATATCGTCAAGGACGCTGGCAAGACGGCCATGCAGTCGATGAAGGAGGCCCAGGACGCGCGCAAGGGCGGCGACGGCGCGAAGGCCGACGCGGGCGCGGGCGCCGGGGCAGGGGCGGGCGCGGACGGCGCAGCGGCGGGCGCGGATGCGGGCGGGGCCGAGGTTGCGGCGG
>JANMGF010001227.1:0-3564 GCA_031374535.1 Polyangium sp. (in: bacteria) | reverse complement strand
CGCCGTCGTGATGGTGGCCAAGGGCCGCAAACAACGGAAAGAAACGATCACCCTCGAGGAACGAGAGCGCCGCGTCGTCACGCTCGACCTCGCGCCTTACGGCCCTCCCTCGAAGGAGCCGCGCCTCTGGGTCGGCGCTTCGTACCGCGGCTACGTCATCCCGCGTTTCGCCATGAACATCTTCGGCGACGGGGGGCGAACGGTGATCGCGCCGGGCACCGCGCTCACCCTCGTCCGTCCTTCGGGTTCCCTCGATCTCACCTTCACGCTCGGCTACGCGGCCTTCTTCATGCCGGCCACGCCCTTCAAGCCGCGCGGCACGCCCGACACCGAATACGAGATCATCTCGAGTGATCTCTTGTCCTTGCAAGCCTCGGTCGAGCTCGTGTGGAACGTCCCGCTCGATCGCCGGCAGCGCTTTCGTTTCCGGATCGGCGGCGGCATCGGCATCGGCTACATGTTCCTCGGCGACCTCTACCGCACGCAGGCGTATCCACCCGGCTTCGCGCCTGCCGATCCCTACTCGTACCGTCCGTGCCTCGCGCCGAACGATCCCCCGGGCAGCTTCCGCTACTGCAACCAGCTCGACAAGGACGCCGAGCGTTACGGCGGGTACGCCGAGCCGAGCTGGTTCTCGGGCGGCGCGCGTCCCCTCGTTTACCCGTGGATCGTGCTCCCGATGCTGGGCCTCTCGTTCCGGCCCACGCCACGCGTCTCGATCGATCTCGAGGTCGCGCCGACCCTCTCGGGCCTGCTCACCAGCCTCGGCGTGCGTTTCGGGCTCTGATCCGCTGCGCCCCCGCGAAGGCGAGGGCCATGAGCACGAGCGCCGGCGCGAGGGCTCCCGTCTCCTCCACGCCTGCTCCGCGGCGCACGCTGCAATCCCCTTCCGTTTGTTTCGCCAAACATTCGGGCGAAAAACCGTGGCGGGGCAGGGGGTTGCAGCGCGTCGTGTCGACCGGCTCCCCTGTGGGCGGGTAGGCCTCGCAGATGGCCTGAATGTCGTCCGCCGCGAGCGTACGCGGGAGCGTGCTGCCTGACGTGTAGCTCGGCCACATCGTCGCGTCCGCGTCCTCCGCATGCGCGAGCCCGAGGAAGTGACCGGCCTCGTG
The DNA here is from genome assembly GCA_031374535.1 of Polyangium sp. (in: bacteria). Lineage (GTDB taxonomy): Bacteria > Myxococcota_A > Polyangia > Polyangiales > Polyangiaceae > Polyangium. The sequence goes on along the minus strand of JANMGF010001227.1, from coordinate 2,452 downwards.
CGTCATCACGGAGAGCAGATCGGTCTGCACCTCCTCGATGTTGTCGGCGGTCGTGATGGGGAAGCCGGCCGTGTTGACCTCGATGTCCGCGTCGTAGATCTCGCCCGTCTTCGTGTCGAACGTCACGGTCGTCAGCGCGATGTTGTGGGGCCCGTCGGTGTGGGTCCACGCCGCGTCGCGGAAGACGATGATGTTCGTGTTGCCGCCGTTCGAGTTGTACTCGACGCGGTCACACGCGACCGATCCGAGGTTCTCCACGTGGATGTTGGGCGTGCCGGGGATGCCCGACTCGCACGCCGGCAGCTCCCACACCCGGAACGACTCCTCCACGAGCGCCTCGGCCAGCGCGAACGGCGCTTCCGCGGAGCCGGCCACGTGGACACTCATGCCCACGCAAGGCCGCTTCCAGACGAGCGCCTTGCACGACGGATCGTCCCAGGGCGGGGGCCCGCAGAGCTGGCCCTCGGCGCACGTCGAGGCGCGGCAATAGGCGTGCGCTTCCGCCCCGGCGCCCGTCACGAGCACCATCCCCAGCGCGAAGGCGAAGCGAGACAAAGAGCGCATGATCTCCCTCGTCTCGGGCCTCAGCGCGGAAGCTCGATCGTCCTGCCGAGCTTGCGCGAGAGCACGGCTTCCACCGTGGTCCAGAGCTCGGAGCCGTCCTTCGACGCTTGCCAGCGTTGGCCTTCGGATCGCGGGTCGAAGTGCCAGGCGTTGTGCTCCGCGGCCATCCAGATCTGACGTGCGGCGCGGTGGCTGTTGATGACGTACCGCGCTCCGTCCGAGAACTCGACCGTGAGGACCCCCATCTGCAGGTCCACCTCGAGGCCGTCCAGGTCGCCGAGCGCCCGTTCGAGCAAACGCAGCGTGTCATCCGCTGTCCTCTCGAAGTCCCGTTCTGCGATACCCTCGGTGCTCATGGCCCGAACCTAGCTCGGGCGCCTCCGCGCGCCAAGCGGCCGCGCTCCGCTTTCGTTTGGCCTCGGGATTGTCTAGGATAGCCCGAGCCCCCGAGGACACCGGACGCATGCCGGAGACGAAGAAGATCGCCCCCGGCCTGGTCATCGCGAGCCGGTATCGCGTGATCCAAGAGATCGGGCGCGGCGCCGTAGGATCCGTGCACCTCGTGCAGCACGTCCACACGGACGAACAGTTTGCGCTCAAAGTGCTTCACGATCCGGCCGCCGCGAGCCCGGAAAAGATCGCCCGTTTCCGCGTCGAGGCTCGCGCTCCGGCGCGCATCGACAGCGACCACGTCGTTCGCATCACGGACGCCGACATCGCCCCCGAGCTCGGCGGCGCTCCCTTCTTCGTCATGGAGTACCTCCGCGGCCGTGACCTCGGCGCCGAGCTCGACGCGCGCGAGACGCTCCCCGCCCCCGAGGTCGTTCTTTACATGCGGCAGGCCTCGCGCGCGCTCGACAAGGCCCACGCCCTCGGCATCGTCCATCGTGATCTCAAGCCCGAGAACCTCTTCTTGACGGAGCGCGAGGACGGCGTCCCCTGCATCAAGCTCGTCGACTTCGGCATCGCCAAGCTCACCGGCGACGCGGCCACGATCGCGCAGATCGTCTCGCGCACGCAGACCGGCCGCATCTTCGGCACCCCGCTCTTCATGTCGCCCGAGCAGGCCACGGGGCGCGCCTCGCTCGTCGGCCCTGCGACCGACGTGTGGGCCCTCGGCCTCCTCGCCCACCGCCTGCTCACCGGCCGTGATCACTTCGAATCCGACACCGTGGCCGAGCTCATCGGCAAGATCGCCTACGACCCGATCCGCCCCCCAAGCGCCTTCGGCGTGAAGCTCGGTCCCGCGTACGACGCCTGGTTTTTGCGTTGTTGCCATCGCGAGATCAGCGGGCGGTTTCGTTCCGCGGGGGAGGCCGTCACCGCGCTCGGCACGGCGCTCCTCGTCGAGGAGGGAGACGCGCTCATCGACACCGTCATCTCCTCGCGCCGCTTGCTCGTCGGAAACTTCGCCTACGGCGAGACCATACGCGCGCCGGCCTCGGAGCCCGTCTCAGGCTTCAACGTGTCCGTCGACGTGTCGATGGATGCCTCAACGTTCGACGTGAAGGTCCCCGGTCCGCCACCCTTGCCCGCGATGGCGCCTCCACCCGTGCCTCCGCCCTCGCCGGTCTTCGGGCCTCCTCCTTCTCCGAAGCGCGCGAGTGCCATCCCTAGCTCCGCGAGCGCCCTGGTTCACACGACCCTCGACGCCCCGCCGCTCTCGCTACGCACCTCACGCCGGAACTCGGCCCTGCTCGTCGCCGCCGTCGCCGCGGCCCTCGCGGCTGGCCTTGCGCTCGGCCTCTTCTTTTTCCGGTCAACCGCTCCGGACGCCTCGCTCACCGGTTCAAGCGCCTCCCCCGCAGCCCCGAGCGCTCCGGGTTCCACCCGCGCCGACGCCAAGCTCCCTTTGTCCTCGCCTTCCGGAAAGACCCTCCTCCCAGCC
>JANMGF010001213.1:0-12157 GCA_031374535.1 Polyangium sp. (in: bacteria) | reverse complement strand
GACCTCATGCGCCCGCGCCGCCGCATCAAGGCGTACGCCGACGCGACGCGCGACGAAGCTGTCGCCGATGACTTCTTCACGCCGCGCGCCGCTCTCCCAGCATCAGCGCGAGACGGTGGCATGGTGTTGGACCGCGGACTTACACGGGCGGCGCTTCATTCCAAACCCGCACCGACCCCCCGACGCACGCCCCACAGAACGCCTCGATCCACAGGATCACCTCATCCCGGTGCTCCGCCGGGAACCCGCGCGCCACGTCATCGGTGACCCCGACAAAGAACGCCGCCATGGCCCCGACGAACGCATCGAGCTCCTCGCCCGCGCCGCGCAGCCCGTCGAGCCCCGCCTCCAGGTAGAACCCGAGCGTCTCGGTGTTGCCCGAGCGGAGCATGTCAGCGGCGCTCACGAGCAGCCCTCCGACGAGTTGATCGGCAGCCACGTCGTTCAGCTGCGCGTGCCCCGCGCTTCGTGAGCGGAGGCGGAGAACTCGGCGCGCGTAGCTCGACCTGCGTGATAGGAGGAATTCGGCCAGCTCGTCTGCACAACGAAGCATGGGGTTTGTCATACCACACCCGGCTGCCCCACGACAAGCGCGGGGCGCGTGCCCGGCCTATCGTTTGTCTGGCCAACCTCAGTTGCCGGGGTCGCGTGACCTACCTTCACACGCTCACCCACGCGCGGTCGCCATCCTACATTCGCCCACCCCCAGGCCGCACGACAATTGCCCTCGGCCGCTTCTCGGTGCAAAAGCGTCCCCCCCGATGTCCCGCCCCCAGCTCCTCTCCATCCCCGAGCGCCTCGACGCCTCCCCCCGCTTCACCGGACGCGGCGTCGTCATCGCCCTCGTCGACAGCGGCTTCTACCCGCACCCCGACCTCATGCGCCCGCGCCGCCGCATCAAGGCGTACGCCGACGCGACGCGCGACGAAGCCGTCGCCGATGACTTCTTCACGCCACGCGCCGCGTCGTGGCACGGCACCATGACCGCCTGCACCGCGGCCGGGAACGGGTACGTCTCGGGCGGTCGATACCGCGGGCTCGCCTCCGAGGCCGAGGTCGTGCTCATCAAGGCCATGACGAGCGACGGACGGATCACCGGCAAGAACGTCGCGCACGCGATCCGCTTCCCCCTGCGATACCCGCACCTCGGCATCCGCGTGGTCAACGTGTCGCTCGCCGCGCCGTCGAAGGATCCGGATCAAGCGGAGGTCGAGGCCGCCGTCGCGGAGCTCGTGGCGGCAGGGATCACCGTCTTCGCAGCCGCAGGCAACACGCCAGGAAGGCCGTCACGCCCGCCGGCCTCCGCGCCCGAAGCGATCACCGTCGGCGGGCTCGACGACAAGGGCGAACGAGAAGGCGACGCGTCGCTCTGGCCCTCGAGTTACGGCACGATCCGCGAAGGGCTCGACAAGCCGGACCTCGTCGCCCCCGCGATCTGGGTGCCGGCGCCGATGCTGCCAGGCACGCTCGTCGCACGCGAGGCGGTCGCGCTCTTTCAGCTGCTCTCCGTGCTCGAAGAGCTCTCCGTCGAGCAGGGTTTTTCCGAGCAGAAACAACGCGCGAGCCAGGACGAGCGGAACTCGGTGAACGGGCTCATCGACGCCATCTCCGCGCGCATCAACCGGCAGAAGTACATCGGCGTCGACTACCAGCACGTCGATGGGACCTCGTTCGCCGCGCCGATCGCCGCGAGCGTGGCCGCGCAGATGCTCGAGGCGAACCCGCAACTCACGCCCGCGCAGATCCGCGAGGGCCTGCTCGCGACGGCCGCGCCCATGCCGCAGTACCCGAAGATCCAGCAAGGCGCAGGGCTCATCCGGCCGCGTCAGGCCGTCATGTGGGCGCAGCAGAGGAAGCAGGACAAGTTCGTCGCGGTCGTGGAAGAGGGCGCGCTCGAGTAAACGCGCCTCACTCCTCCGCGTACACGGACTCCCACGTGCGCGGAAAGACGCCGTCCGTGCCGAAGAGCTTCGGCACGACCTCGTCCCAGCCGCCGAGATCGTCGATCCGAACGGGCACGGCGACCTCGGGGAACGCTCCGGCGTGCGCGGCGCGGGCCCGAGGATCGTCGCTGCGAAAGCCGTACTTCGCGAGGATGTGCTGGGCTTCGTTGGAGCTCAAATAATCGACGAACGCCTCAGCCTCGGGCAAGAGGGCGTGTTTGGTGGCGTTCACGTCGACGACGGCCGCCATGACCTCGACGACGATGGTCGAGGTGGGGATCACGAGGTCGTAGGTGCGACCAGCTGCGCGGCCCGCGAAGACCTCGCTCTCGTAGGTCACGGCCACGTCGCCGACGCCCTTTTCGAACGTGATGAGGCTCTCGCGTGCGCCCTTGTCCATGATGGCGACGTTCTTCAAGACGCCGCGGAGATACCCTCGGGCCGCGTCGGGATCGTTCGCGGAGACGCCCGCATGGCCGCTGAGCGCCGAGGCCCAGAGCGCGCTGACGTTCCACATCGCGCCGCCGCTCGTCTTCGGGTTCGGCATGAGCACGTCGAGCCCGGGTGACGCGAGATCGGAGAAGCCCGTGATCCCCTTGGGGTTGCCCGGACGAACCGCGAGGGCGACGATCGAGGTGGTGAAGGATCCGCGTCGGCCACGCTTGCGCCATTCGTGCGTGATGAGCTTGGCCTTCTCGAGGCGCGCGACGTCCGGAGCGAGCGCGAGGACCACGACGTCGGCGGGAAAGCCGGAGGCCACGGCGCGAGACTGCGCGCCGCTCGCGAGGTACGAGGCTCGCACGCGGAGGCGCTTGCCGGTGCGGGCCTGGTGCTGCGCTTGGAAGGCGGGGAGGATGCCGCGCTCGAAGGCGTCACGAGGCGCCGAGTACGCGGCGAGGACGAGCGTGACGTCCGCCTCGGGCTCGCGTGGCTCCGTGGCGCACGAGACGAGCCCGAGGACGAGGGCGAGCGCGAGGGCGAGACGCGCCCAGCGCATCGATCAGGGAAGAAGCGACGGATCGAGGATGCCGCCGGTGTTCGTGACGCCGCCGCCCGGCGTGACGCCGCCCCAGATCACCATCTTGGTGAGCGTGCTGATGGCCGTGTGATGCGCGCGGCCGAGGGGCGCCGTGGGGATCGGCTTCTTGCTCCACGCGTTCGTCATCGGGTTGTAAAGCGAGCCCGAGTTGAGGTAGCTGCCGCCGACGTTCTGGCCGCCCCACACGATGAGGCGTGGCGCGATCCACACGGCCGTGTGGTACTGCCGGAGCTCGGGCGCGTCCTCGGTCGTCATGGAGGTCCACGAGATCGTCGGCTTGTAAACCGCGCCGATCGTCGCCGGCCCGAGCAGGTCGTAGCCGCCCCATACGATCATGTCCAAGCCCGTCCACTCGGCGGTGTGACGCGCGCGCGGCGGAGGCTGTCCGTCCTTGACGACGGTCCACACGCCGGTGCCCGGATTGAACTCGGCGCCGTCGCCGAGGTAGGTGACCTCGACGCCGTTGAAGCCGTAGCCGCCGAACACGATCATGTCCGTGCCCGTCCACACGGCGGAGTGATCCGAGCGCGCGGTGGGCGGCGTTCCGCCGGCGGGGATCGGATCCCAGCGGTCCTCGGTCACGTCGTACGCGCCGCCGTCGCCGAGGTAGTTCGTCCCGTCGAACCCACCCCACACGATCACCTTCGAGCCGGCCCACACCATCGTGTGTCCGGAGCGAGGCGAGGGTGCGCCGGCCGTGGTCATCGAGGTCCACGTGTTCGAGATCGGGTTGAACACGCCGCCCGTGTTGAGCGGGCTGCCGTTCTCACCGCCCCAGGCGACCATGTGCGTGCCGGTCCAGACGGCACGTGCCCGCGCGCGCGGGGCAGGGACGTTCGCGGTGCTCATCGGCGTCCACGTACGCGCGGCGAGATCGAGCATGCCGCCGGTGTTCGTGTTGCCGCCGGCTGCGTTGCCGCTCCACACGATCATCTGCGCGCCGGTCCACACCGCGACGTGATGCGAGCGAGGCGCGGGCGCTTCCTGCGTGGGCGTCGGCTCCCAGGCATCCGCGCACTTCTTCGCGGTGCACGCGCCGAAACACGCGTGGCCGCAGCTGCCGCAGTCCTCGCTGTCCGTCTCGAGATCGACGCAACGCGCGGGAGACCCGCAGAACGACTCGCCCGCCGTCGGGCAGACGCACTTGCCTTCGGAGCAGACCGTGCCGGACTGGAACGAGCAGTCCGAGATCTCGAGGCACTCGACGCACACGCTCTTCTTGGCGTCGCAAACCGCGGTCGGGGCCGGGCAATCCGAGTTCGAGATGCAGCTCGTCGGAGCGCCGCCGCCGCCGCCGTTGCCGCCCGTTCCCCCTCCAACCCCACCGCCGCCCGTGGCGCCGGTCGGGTCTTCGTTGGGTTTGTCGAGGGTCAACGCGTCGGGGCATCCGCCGAGCAGCAGCACCAGCGCTGCCGAGAAACCCACGAGCCCCCACGGCCTTTGGCGAATCGCACCCATCTCGAACCTTCCCATTCTCACGGCCTCCAGGCGCGCGCCGCGCGGCGCCACGATGGACACAGGACGTTACCAGAACGGTCGATTTTCGTCGCGGTCGTCCGCCAGGATCGATGCCGTCAGGCGTTCGTCGCCCGCACGAGGCCGCCCACGAGACGCTCGATGTCCCGCTCCGGCACCGAACAAAGGCCGATCCGGAGCGCACCCTGGACCGGGACGACGAAGATGCCTTCCCCGCGAAGGCGCGCGGCGGCGCCAGGGGCGTCGGCGCAGAAGACGGTCGTGAAGAAGCCGCCGTCGTAGCGGGGATACCGGAGACCCGCGGCCCCGGCGAGCGTGTTCCAGCGTTCGACGCGGCGGTCGAGCAGGGCCTTCCAGGTGGCCCGCTCCTCGTCGATGCGGCCGCGGAGCTCGGGGTCGCCGAGGATCCGCCCGAGGGCCGCCATGCCGGCCGCGTTGCAGTTCGACCAGGTCCCGCGGCTCGCATACGAGAGGGCGTTCTGCACGCGCGCGCGCGTGTCGGGGTCGGGGCAGAGCGCGACGAGCGCGCCGACGCGAAGGCCGTACTGGGTGAACGACTTCGACGCGGACCAGGCGACGAGCACCATGGCCTTGTCCATGAGCCGGCGCGCAGGCGCGAGGGTCTCTGCGAGATCTTCCTTGGCGTACCGGGCGTAAGCGACGTCGAGGAGCACGGTGATCGGCCCACGCGCGGCGGCGCGGCCGACGACGTCGACGACGCCGTTCCAGTCTTCGGCGCCGAGCGAATAACCGGTCGGGTTGTGGCAAGGCGTGTTGAGGAAGACGAGCGCGCGGCCCTGCGCGTCGAGGACGCCGGAGAGCTTGCTTTCGAAGTCGTGGACGTCCAGGCGGCCGTGCTCATCGAACATGCGGAACGTCGCGAGGGTGCGATCCGCCTCGTCCGCGAGGGTTTTGTAGGGGCCCCAGTAGAAGCTCGTCGTGAGGAGCATCTGCTGGGGCTCGAGGAAGGTCGTGATCGCGTGGCGGAGCGCGCCGGTGCCGCCGGGCGTGGCGACCGCGGTCGCGAAGGCGGCCTCGGGGCGGCCCGCGAAGAGGTCGTCGATCACGCCTTCCACGAACGCCTTCGGGCCGGCGATCGGCGCATAGGCGGCGCCGACCTCGGGCGGTACCGACCGCAGCGCCTCGATGACGGCTCCGAGGATCGCCAGCTTGCCATCGTCGTCGAGCAGCGCTCCGACGGTCGCGTTGATGACAGCCTCACCGGACTTCTTTCTCGCCTGCGCTTCCGTGTTCAGCGCGAAGATGGGATCGTCCGCCGGGCGCGCGGTTCGCGAGGGAATCAAGAACTCCATGAAAACGGCCGCTACCACGACTTCGGCAGGGCTGCCAAGCCGCGCCCGCGCCGCGATGCGTCCAAGATCGTCTTCTCCCGGGCGCCATGCCCACGGGACCGGCCCTCAGCGCTGCGCTAGGATAACGGCATGCGAACGCCAGCCGCTGTCCCGACCGCGCTCGTCGCGACGCTCGTCGCCTCCGCGCTCGTCGTCACCACGAGCGCCGCGAGCGCCCAAGGATCCGAGCGCTCGTTCGTGGATCCCTCGCAACCGAGCGGCGCGCCGACGTCCTTCGCCGATGCGCTCGGTCCGCTGTACGAGCCTGTCGCGATCGCGACGGAAGATTTTTTGACGGCGCCGTCCGAGCTCGGTGAAACGAGCTGGGACGTGCCGGGCCAGATCGTGGTGGACGCTCGCGACGACATCGACGCGTCGTCGCTGCTCTCGCTCGCCGCGGACTTCGGGCTCGCGTTCACGCCGACGCGGCTCGAGGCGACGACGAAGATCCAGATCGCGAGCGTGTCCCAGCGCGACATGGCGAGCGTCCTCGAGCGGCTCGCGCGGGATCCGCGGGTCGAGTTCGCCGAGCCGCTCGCGCGCGTCCGTGCATCGTTTGTCCCGAACGACCCGCTCGCCGGCGAGCAGTGGCACATGGAGCGCATCGGCGCGCAGAGGGCATGGGACTTTTCGGTCGGCCGCGGCGTGACCGTCGCCGTCGTCGACACGGGCATCGCTTGCGAGGATCACGGCCCGTACACGAAGGGCACGGACCTCTCCGCGACCGAGTGCGTGGAGGGCTGGAACTTCGTGACCGGTACCGAACACGCGAACGACGATCAGGGCCACGGCACGCACGTCGCCGGGACGATCGCGCAGTCGACGAACAACGGGATCGGCGCTTCGGGCGTCGCGTTCGGCGCGCGGCTGATGCCCGTGAAGGTCTTGAACGAGAGCGGCTGGGGCACGACGGCGGACGTGGCCGACGGCGTTCGCTGGGCTGCCGATCACGGCGCGCACGTGATCAACCTGAGCCTCGGAGGCCCGCGTAATGCGCGTGTCTTGCAGAAGGCGATCGATCACGCGAGGAGCCTCGGCACGGTGGTCGTCGCCGCCGCGGGCAACACCGGCGGCAGCGTGCAGTACCCCGGCGCCTCCGACGGCGTCATCGGCGTGAGCGCGACGGATCCGGGCGACAAGATCGCGGCGTTCTCGTCGCGCGGCGAGGGCGTGGACATCGCCGCGCCGGGCGTGAAGGTCGTGCAGCAGACGGTGTGCAACAAGGGCCGCAACAAGTGCGAGCAGTTCCCCGGCTGGAACGGCACGTCGATGGCGGCGCCACACGTGGCCGGCGCGGCTGCGCTGGTGATGGGCCTCGGCGTGACCGATCCGGCCGCGGTCGAGGATGCGCTGCGGAAGAACGCGCGTGTGGTCGACAGCTCCGACGGCGGAACGCGGCTCTACGGCGCGGGCGTGCTCGACGCGGCCGAGGCGGCTGTGTCCGTGACCAAGCAACACGCGTTCACGCGGCTCGTCGCGCTCGTCCTCATGACGCTTTTCGTCGCGCGCGCTGCACGCAAGAAGAACGAGGATGCGAAGAGCCCGCTGCGCCTCGACTTCCTCCTGCCGGCGCTCGCCGCAGGGCCGGGCCTGCTCTTCTTCGTGCCGTGGCTCCTGCCGCGCGCGACGTTCTGGGTCGATGTCGCTGCGCGCCCGATCGCGGATCTCGATCTGCTCGTGGGCGTCTCGCTGCACCGCTTCTTGCCCCTCGCGAACGCGCTCGTCCCCTTCGCGCTCACCGCCGTGTTTTTCGGCATCAAGCGGCTGCGTCCGGCGATCGCGGGCCTCTCCGTCGGGACGGGGGCTTATCTGCTCTCGCTCGTCGCGCTGGGCGACGCGGGCGGACCTTTCGGTCGCACGGCGCTCGTCGCGTGGTGCGTCCTGAACGCTGCGATCTGCGCCTGGATCGCTCGTACGAACCTCGCCGAGACGCGCTAGCGGTAGCGCCCGGCCGGGCCCCCTTCGCTCCGGTATAGTCCGCGCATGCGTTTGCGATCCCTCTTCGCCCTGATCGTCCCCTTGTTTTTCGGCTGCGGCGGCTCCTCCAGCGAGACGCCGTGGCCCGCCGAGCCCGAAGGCCCCGCGCTCGGGCCCGCGGGCGAGACCTCGGCCGGCGAGCTCGACGACATCCGCAGCCCCGCGACGGACGCGGGCGTGGAACCGTGACCATGCCCCGGCGCGCCTGGTCGTTCGCGCTCGCGATCTTCGCGGCGATGCTGGCCGTGCCGGTTGTCGTTTGGCTCGTGCTGCCGAGCCCCGGGTCGCCCCCTGCACGATCGCCTCGCCCGCGCGCCACCACCGCGGCCCTCGCACCGTCGCGAGAAACGACGCCGGAGAACACGGCAGCGCCACCGCCACGCGCCACCGCGACCCCTGCCGTGACGAAGGAAGACGAGGCGCCCGTCGAGGATGGAGTCGCCGGGACCGTGGTCGACGCGGAGGGACAACCCGTCGCGCGTGCGGCCGTCGGCTGCGACGATCGGGGCTCGCATCTGACGTCGTCGACCGACGCGGAAGGTCGTTTCCGGCTGCCTGTGGAGGCGTCGGGTTGTTCGGTCGTCGCGCATCATCCGCAGCATCCATCGTCGGAGCGCGTGCGCGTCGAAGCGGGCAAGGACAACGTCGTGAAGCTCGGCAGCGGCGGCGCGATCGAGGGCGTCGTCGTGGATCCGCAAGGCACGCCGGTGCCCGCATATCGGCTCACGGTCGAGCTCTTCCTGCCGAAGACCGAAGGGATCGACATCGGCGCGCGAGGCCGACCGACCCGGGTGGACGATGCCGCGGGCGCGTTCCGGCTCGACAAACTCCCGCCGGGAAAGTACGTGCTCGGAGCGAACGCAGAAGGTCATCCGCCGGGCAAGAGCGACACGGTGGAGGTCGAGGTCGGTCAGACGACGCGCAACGTGCGTATCGCTCTGCCCCGCGCAGCGACGCTCTCGGGCACGGTGCGTGACGAGGAGACACGCAAGCCGCTCGCGGGCGCGACCGTGCGTCTCGACGGGATGGCGGGCGGTGGAGGCTTCGATTTCGCGGCGCCCGTGACGACGGACGCGGAGGGCGCGTTCTCCCTCGTGGGCGTGCCCCCCGGGCCCTTCTCGGTGCGCGTGGAGCGCGACGGCTACAAGAGCCGGATCGTGTCGGGATTGACGACGCGCGGCGCGGCGGTCGTTCGCGAGGACGTCACGTTGAGGTCGCGCGGTGACGGAGGCGGAGACAGCGAGCTCGAGGGCATCGGGGCGATCCTCGCGCCCACGCCTGCGGGCATCGTGGTGACGTCGCTCGTGGAGACCGGCCCTGCGTCGAAGGCAGGGCTTCGGCGCGGCGATCGCATCGTGCGCATCGACGGCGTTTCGGCGCTCGAGATGACGCTCCCCGACGCGATCCAGAGGTTACGTGGGCCCTCCGGCTCGCGCGTCTCGATCTCGGTCGCACGTGAGGGCGAAGGCAACCTCGACGTGACCGTGACGCGCGAGCGCATCGAGCGGTAGCGCTCGGCCGTTTCACCTGTTTGCCCTCGGGGCTCCGCTCGGAAAACGATCCGCATCGCGCCCGTGCTACATGCTCGGCCCATGGTCACCCGCAAGGCCGAATTGCCGCCGCCTGGCGCGCCCGATGTCCTCTACATCATCGACCTGTCGGGGTACGTCTTCCGCGCTTACCACGCGATCCAGACGCCCCTCACGAGCCCCACGGGCGAGCCCACGCACGCCACCTACGGCACCGTGAGTATGCTGTCGAAGCTCGTCGACGAGCGCAAACCAGCGTTCCTCGCCGTGGCGATGGACTCACCCGGGCGCACGTTCCGCGACGATCTCGACGATCGCTACAAGGCCCATCGCCCCGCGCCGCCGCCGGACCTCCACGTGCAGATGGCGCGCTGCAAGGAGATCGTCGAGGCGTACTGCATCCCGATCTACATCGCCGATGGCCTCGAGGCCGACGATCTCCTGGCCGTGGCCGTGGCGCGCGCGAGGGAGCGGGGCCTGCGTGTCGTCATCGTGAGCAGCGACAAGGACCTGATGCAGCTCGTCGACACGGATCGCGTGATGCTCTGGGATGGGCGCGACAAGGTCTACGGCCCTGCCGAGGTCGAGGAGAAGTTCGGCGTGCCGCCCACGCAGCTCCGCGACCTGCTCGCCCTCGTGGGCGACACGAGCGACAACGTGCCCGGCGTGCCCGGCGTCGGCCTGAAGACGGCCGCGGATCTGCTGAAGGAGTTCGGCACGCTCGACGGCGTTTACGCGGGGCTCGATCGCGTCAAGCGCCAGAAGATCCGCGACAACCTGCGCGAGCACGAGGTCGATGCGCGTCTGTCGCAGCAGCTCGTCACCTTGCACATGGAAGCCCCCGTCAACTTCGACTTCGAGGCGCTGCGTTACGGCGGCGCGGACGTCACGCGGCTCCGCACGCTCTTCACGGAGCTCGGCTTTACGCGTTTCGTCAAGGCCGTGCCCGCTTCCGCGCCCGTGGGTGGCACGCGTCGCGCGATCCACACGCGCGAGGAGCTCACCGCGTTCGCCGCCGACGTGCAGAAGGCTGGCAAGCTCGCGGTCGAGATCCACGCGACCTCACGCGAGGCCATGCGCGCGCACGTCTGCGGCCTCGCGCTCGCGTACGAGCGTGGCCACAGCGTCTACGTCCCGATCGGTCACCGCTACCTCGGCGTGCGCTCGCAGCTCGGCATGGTCGACGTCGGCGAGATCCTCGGCCCGATCCTGGGTGATCCCTCGATCGCGAAGCTTGGACACGATCTCAAGTTCGTCGACGTCCTCCTGCGCCGAAGTGGCCTCTCGCTCGTCGGCGTCACGTTCGACACGATGCTCGCGAGTTACCTGCTCGACTCGGAGGCGTCGCACGAGCTCGCCGACATCGCCGAGCGCGACGCGGGCGTGAAGATGACGCCGTTCGAGGAGCTCGCGCCGAAGAAGCGTGGACAGACGCAGCGCGCGCTCGACGACGTCGAGATCGATCAGGCGACGGGGTATGCCGCCGCGTTCCCCGAGGTGGTCCTCACGCTCGCCCCGCAGCAAACGCCGCGCCTCGAGGCTGCGAACCTCGGCAACCTTTTCACGAAGATCGAGCTGCCCCTCGCGTCGGTGCTCGCGCAGATGGAGTACACGGGCGTGCTCGTGGATCCGAAGGCGCTCGCGTCGCTCGGCGAGGAGATGGCCAAGGAGCTCGCGGTCCTCGAGAAGCGCGCGCACGAGGCGGCCGGCAAGGAGTGGAACCTCGCTTCGCCGCGGCAACTCGAGACGATCCTCTTCGACGAGCTCAAGCTGCGCAGCACACGCAAGACGAAGACCGGCCGCTCGACGGACGCCGACGTGCTCGAACAGCTCTCGGACGACCATCCGCTGCCGGCGATCGTGCTCGAGCATCGGGCGATCGCGAAGCTCAAGGGCACGTACGTCGACGCGTTGCCGAAGCTCGTGCATCCGGAGACCGGGCGCATCCACACGCGCTGGAGCCAGGCCGTCGCGGCCACGGGGCGCCTCTCGTCGCAGGACCCGAACCTGCAGAACATCCCGATCCGTACCGATCTCGGCCGCCTCATCCGACGCGCGTTCGTCGCGCCGCCGGGGTTCGTCGTGCTGAGCGCCGACTACTCGCAGATCGAGCTACGCGTGCTTGCGCATCTGTCGAAGGATCCAGTGCTCGTCGACGCCTTCCGTACAGGGCAGGACGTGCACACACGCACGGCGATGGAGATCTTCAGCGTCAGCGCGTCCGAGGTGACGGCCGAGATGCGAAGGCGCAGCAAGACCATCAACTTCGGCGTGATCTACGGCATGGGCGAGGCCGCGCTCGCCAGAAGGCTCGACATCCCACGCGTCGAGGCCGCGCGCTTCATCGACGCGTACTTCCAGCGCTACCGCGGCGTGCACGAGTTCATGGAGCGCACGATGACGGAGGCGAGGCACACGCAGGTCGTGCAGACGATGCTCGGGCGAAGGCGCATGGTGCCGGACGTGCACAGCTCCGATCGCGGCCGTCGCGCGTACGCCGAGCGCATCGCGCAGAACACGCCGATCCAGGGGTCTTCCGCGGATCTCTTGAAGCTCGCGATGGTGCGGCTCGGTGAGCCCGTCGTGCCGGGCGCGCGTATGGTCCTCACCGTGCACGACGAGCTCACGTTCGAGGTGCCCGAGGACCGCGTGGACGAGGCGAAGGCGAAGGTGCGCGAGGTGATGGAGAACGTGTTCTCGCTCGACGTACCCCTTGTCGTCGACGTCGGCGCGGGACCGACCTGGGCCGACGCCCACTGATCCTCCCCGATCGATCCCGAGCCTCCGCCTCCCTGCGCGGGCGCTCGGGATCAGGCCGGGCTTGTGTCGAGGAGACAAAAC
>JANMGF010001189.1:0-10317 GCA_031374535.1 Polyangium sp. (in: bacteria) | reverse complement strand
ACACCACCGCCCTGCCCGCCCATGCCGCTGGACGAGGAGGCGGATGCCGAGACGCTGGAGGAAGACATCGACACGTCCACCCCCGCGTCGACCGGCTCCGGGTTGACCGTCTCGACGGGCGAACACGAAAACGCCACGACGGGCAACGCGGCGCCAACAAACGCCACGAAGCCCGCGTGGAGCAGAAAGGAACGATTTCGCCGACGAATCACCACAGGGCGATTCTATCAGGCAAACGCGTCCGTCTGGCCTGTTTTCAGATACCGCCCCGCGTACGCGCCTCGCGCTCGAGTTGCTCCTGGTACTCGACGCTGAAACGCGCCCAGGGGCGCGAGCGCAGACGTCCAAGTCCGATGGGCTCGCCCGTGCCTTCGCATGCGCCGTACGTCCCCTCGCGGAACTTGGCGAGCGCACGGTCGATCTCGGACAGGAGCTGCACGTCCCGCTCGAGGAGGCGCGAGGTCATCGCGGTCGCGCCCTCGAGGTTCGCCTCGTCCATCTCGTCGCCGACCTCGCGGCCCGTGTCGCGCTCCTGCTCCGAGCGCGTCTCGATGCTGGCGAGGATCTCCACCCGCTTCGTCTCGAGCAACGTACGAAGCTCCTCGCGCTGCTCGACCGTGAGGTCGGGTTGCTCGTCGTCCAAATCGGAAGTGCGTGTCGCAGGCCTCGCAGGCGGCACACGCGGCACGATGTTTCCGATCCCTACTCCCTTTCGAGCGTCCATGGTTCCCCTTGCCGTGTCGGCGGGTGGTTGTCAAACGAACGGCAAGGGTCATGCCCCCCGTTCTGCGCACGATTCGCACGTCGAGATCGAGCGCCGCGGACGAACGTTTTCAACGGCGTGCGCCCACGGCGAGCGTCTTGATGAGCCAGCCAATATCCTCGAGAACAGGCTTGGATGCCGCAAAGGCAATCTCGCCGCGCGGCGCGTCGCTTCCGCCGGTGACGCTGCTGGTCACGAAGACCGGCGTCTCGCCCTGGTGAGGCATCGTGGAGACAGCACGCATGAGTTTCTCGATCTCAGCGTCCCCGCGCCGGTTCAACAAGCCCGAAGAGCGCTGAAGGCTCTTGATGAGGGGGGTCATCGAGATGAAGCCCGCGCCCATGTGGGTCCCGCGGCGGAGCGGCTCGAGGTCGGTGCGCGAGGCGATCGTGCCCGCGTCGGGGGCGCCCGTCTTCACCGCGAGCAGGCGCTTGACCAGTCCGTCCGGCTTGCCTGCGCCGACCGCGAGCCAGGTGCGCGACTTGCCGTCGGACATGAGCAGGACGTGCACCTCCATGCCCACGAGATCCTTGTTCGTCGCGCCCTTGATGTCGAGCAATGTCGCGGGCACGTTCTCGATGCGGATGGACAGGTCCAGCGAGTCGGCCCCGAGGGCCGCGGGGCCCGGTCCCACCTTGGCCTTCGGCATGGCCTTCATGATCTCCGGACCAAGTTGCTTGCGGATCTGGTCCTGGAAGCCCTTGCGCGCGTAGACGTCCGTGATCTTGCGGAGCTGCTTGGCGAGGTTCGCCGAGCTCTCCTCGTACCCAACGACGCCCCAGCCAATCCACCCGTTCACGAGCGCATCGACCTCTTGTTGCGGCGTGCGCTTGCCACCCTTGGCCTCCGGGACCTCCGTGCGTCCGCTCGCCGTGACGGTCTCGACGTCGCGGCCCATCGGCCATTCGAACAGCTCGCTGAGGGCGCGTTGATCGGCGTCGGAGCCGACGTTGAGCTTCGCGAGGACGCCTTCGAGGAGGAGGCGCGTGGTGCGCAAGGCAGGCGTGAATCGCTTCGGATCGGAGCCGCGGCCGTAGAAGACGCTCGCGCTGTCCTTGGGCGCGCGCCAGAAGATCGCAGGCGGCGGGCCCGAACGTTCGGGGCGCTCGCCCATGAGACCGCTGACCCAGGAGCTCTTGCCGCGCATCGAGAGCGACGCGCTCGCGCGCATGCACGAGGTCGGATCCATCGAGGCGTCGATGGTGATCTTGTCGGCGTCCGAGACAAACGCGACGACCTCGTCCGCAAGGCCCGTGGCGGCGTCGACGATCGCGCGATCGAACTTGGGCTCGCCGATGGACAGCTCGGCCTGGGCGATCACGGGCAAACCCTGGACCTGGGTGCGCAGGAGCGAGCCATACCGCGCCTCCGCGGGCGCGACGCGAAGCTCGAAATGCATGTCCGAGGCCGCGCCGGGCAAGGTCGGCAAGGTGCGCGTGAGGTACGGGGCGAGCGTGGTGACGTCCTTGTCCTTCGGGCCGCACACGAGCCGCGCCGGGGTCGCGCCCGCGGACACGGCGATCACACACGTCGAGCTCGACCTGCCGCCGATACGAAAGAGCCCGGGGCCGAGCTCGGTGAGCGGGCCGGCTCCCTCGACGGCCATCTTCGCTTTTTCGAGCGAGGTGAGGCCCAAGGAGAAGGCGACGAACACGCCGGGGCGCTTCGACTGCGTCTCGAGCGCGGCGACGCCGAAGACGGGCGCGTCGAGCGAAACGGCCGCCGCGAGGCCACGCACGTCGACGCTCGAGGACACGACGTCACGAAGCAACATGCGGAGCTGGGCGTCGACGCCGGAGAGCAAGGGCTCCTGCGGCACGTCCGCGCAGGTCCCGAAGCCGTTCATCGTGGCCGCGGGGCTCTTCCAGCCGAAAAACGCGACGACGTCCTGGGGCTCGGGCACGGGCGATAGATCGTACGCCGTCTCGGCCGCGGCAGCGACGAGGAGACCGGGGGCTCCCTTCTCCTTCGTGGTGTCGGCTGCGGTCTTCGAGGGTTCGACGGCGGTCGGAGACGGTCCGCACGCGACAGCGAGCAGGGCGACGAGCGGCAGAAGCGACGTGCGCATGGAGCGCTTTATACGGTGGCGCGGCGCGGGCGTCCATCCAGCGGACACCACACGCAGGGCGCGGCCTCTCGGACTTGCCTTCTGCGCGACCTCGGCCTACGCCGAATTTCATGCGCGTACGGACCCGCCTCGAAAAGCTCTTGCGCTTCACGACCCTCGGATGGCCCGCGCTCGTGGTGGTCGTCGCCGCGGCATGTGGCGGCGAGCCAACACCGCCCCCGGCCAAGCCCGAGCCGACGACGACGCCGCCCCCCGCGCCGACGGAGACGGGAACCGCCACGCCCGAGGCGCCTCCGCCCGAGCCGACCGCGACCGCGGACGCAGGACCGCCGCCCCCGCCCCCGCCCTCCCAGGAGCGTCCGCCGGTGCTCATGAGCTCCGAGACCGAGCTCCAGTCGATCTTCACGACGAGCCCAGGCGCGAAGCTCGAGCTCGGCGACGACACGGGGCGCGCCGTGTTCCGTATCCGCGAAGGGTCCTTGCCTTCGCCGCACATCATCACGTTCAAGCTCGATCCGAAGGGCAAGACGACGGGCGTGCCGCTCGGGAAGATCTACCGGATGATCGTGCAGATCGAGAACTCGGCCTCGCTCCCGAAGGTGGAGACCATCGACAAACCCTTCGAGCTCACCCTGCCAGCGGGCAACAAGAAGGACGCGAACCTCGCGATCGGCGAGGTCACGGTCAACGACAAGGGCCGGGAGACGATCACCTGGACCGTGATCGCGCCCGAGAAGATCGACGACGCGATGGGGACCGCCTTCTTCAAGATCAAGGCGGTCGGCAACTACTACATGCACGTCACGGCGAAGCCCCCGACCGAGGCCAAGTAACGCCCGCCGCGTCGATCGCCCACGCGACGCACGCCCCGCCGAGATCGAGCGCGCTCCGAGCGAGCAGGCGCCGGTCGATTCGTTCCCCCGCGAAATAACGCATGCCCACGTCGACGAGCGCGTGGGATCGCGTGACCCATCGTTCGAGCAGCGGGCGCGTGGGTCCGTAGACGAGGCGCGCTGCACGCGAGCGCACGCGAAGATCGAGGCCGAGGCGGCTCGCTCGCAACACCGCAGGGAACGAGGCGAACGAGAGGTCGGACGTCGCGAGCGCAGACGCGAGGAAAGGCCCTGCCACGGCGCCGTACTGGATCGCCTGCGTGATGCCCTCCCCGAGCGCCGGATCGATGCCCGCCGCCTCGCCCACGAGGAGCACGCGTGGCCGCGCGAAGGGCTCGTGCAGCGAAAGTCCTCGTTCAGCGAAGCGACGGAGCGAGGACGCGGGCACGGGGACGCCCTGTTTGTCCGCGCGGAGAAGGAGCCGCTCTCCCGGGGCAGGATCGCCTTCGGCGCGCTCGGGGACACCCGCGGCGCGAAGCTCGTAGATGCCACGACAAACCATGGGCTCGCCATGGACGATCGTGGGAAAATCCCACGCGTACCCGGGCAAACCACGGTCGGCCATGTCGAAATGCAGGACGTCGCGGGGGCCATCCGAGGCCGCGTCCTTCGTGTCGACCTCGACGGCCTGCGCCATGAACGCACCGCGCGGCAATCCGAGGGCGCGACGCACGACGCTGCCGACGCCATCCGCGCCGATGACGGCGAGGGCGCGGATCTCGCCGATCGAGGTCTCGATCCGCACGTCGCGTTCGCCGATCACGAGCCCCGAGACCTTCACGCCGTCGCGCACACGTACGCCACGCGCCATGGCTTGCCGGGCAAACGCATGATCGAACTCGAACCGCCGCACGACGCGGCCGATCGGTGATCCCGAGGCACGCGCGCCGAGCGTGCGGCCGGATGCGACCACGGACAAACCCTGGATGAACACGGAGGAGACGTCGACACGCACGCCGATCGTGGCGAGCAGGCGGTCCGCGCGGGCGCCGATCGCGCCGGCGCAGACCTTGTCCCGTGGATAACGCGAGCGCTCGAGGACGACGATTCGATCGGCGAGCCGAGGCGCGGCGTGCGCCAGGAAAAGCGCCGTCGAGATACCGGCAGGCCCGCCGCCGACGATCACGAGGTCCGCGTCGAGCATGCGGGCAAACCTCTAGCTCATCGGGAACTCTTCGCCCTCTTTGGGAGCGCCCGCGCGGATCATCGTGCCCACGCCACGCGAGGTGAAGAGCTCGGCCACCACGTTGTGCGGGACGCGTCCGTCGATGATGTGCACGGTCTCCACCGCGCCTTCGAGCGCGCGCAGGATCGAGGCCGCCTTGGGGAGCATGCCGCCCGTCACGGTGCCGTCGCGCATGCGCGCTTCGAGCTCCTCCGCGCTCATCTCGGAGACGAGCAGGCCGTTCGAGAGGATGCCGGCGACGTCGGTCAAGTAGATGAGCTTGCGCGCCCCGCAGGCGATCGCGACCTCGGCCGCGACGGTGTCGGCGTTGATGTTGTACGTGTGCCCATCCTTGCCGAGGCCGATCGGCGAGATGACGGGGATGTAGCCCTTGCCGAGCAAGAGCTCGAGCACGTCGGGATCGATCCGCACGACGTCGCCCACGTAACCGAGGTCCTTGCCCGGAGGCATGTTCATCTTGCGCGCCTCGATGAGGCCGCCGTCCTTGCCGGACAAACCCACGGCCTTCGTGCCCGCGCGCGCGAGCGAGGAGACGACCTCTTTGTTGATCTGGCCCGTGAGGACCATCTCCACGACCCGCAGGCTCGCCGCGTCGGTCACGCGCAAGCCGTCGACGAACTCGCTCGTTTGTCCCATCTGCTCGAGCGTGCGCGAGATCTCGGGGCCGCCGCCGTGCACGATGATCGGCTGAAGGCCGACGGCCTGGAGCAGACGGACATCCTCGGCGAAACGATCCTTGAGGTCGGCGCGCACCATGGCCGCGCCGCCGTACTTGATGACCGCGCGCGTGCCGGCGAAACGCTCGATGTACCGGAGCGCCTGCACGAGCGTGTCGGCCTTGAGCTCCGGCGTCTTGTTGTCCAGCCGGGAGTCACGGCGCACGGGGCCGTCGGGGTCGACGAGCACCGCGGCATAATCGGCGTTGATTCGTACGTAGTCGTAGGAAAGGTCGCAGCCCCAGGCCGTCGCCTCGCCGGGGCCCGCGCCGACCTCGATGTCGACGAAGACCTCCTCGCCACGCAGGAGCGCGCGCAAAGCATCGGCGTCGAAGGTCTGGGGTTTGCCGTGGTCGTAGACGAGGACGTTCTGGAGGCGCACGCGGGTCTCGGCCGGCTCGAAGCGGATCTTCAGCTCGGCGGCGCGTGATCCGACAGCGGCGAGGACACGGCCCCAGTTCGGGTCCGTCCCGAAAAACGCAGCCTTCGAGAGGTTCGACTCGGTGACGGCGCGAGCGAGCGCGCGCGCGGAGGCGAGGTCCTCGGCGCCACGAACGTTCACCGTGACGAGGTGCTGCGCGCCCTCGCCGTCCGCCGCGATGGTGCGGGCGAGCTCGCGGCAGATGTCGACGAGCGCGGCGGCGAAGCTCATGGCCTCGGCGGAGTCGAGGCGCGTGATGCGGTCGTTCTCGGCCATGCCGTTCGCGAGGACGATGACCTGATCGTTCGTCGACGTGTCGCGATCGACGCTGACCATGTTGAACGTCTCGTCGACGGCCGCGCGGAGGATCGTGTCGAGCACGGAGACGTCGATCGCGGCGTCGGTCACGAGGAACGCCAGCATCGTGGCCATGTTCGGGTGGATCATGCCCGAGCCCTTGGCGATGCCCGCGATACGGACCCGATCGCCGCCGAGGAAAAGCTCCCGCGAGGCGAGCTTCGTGCAGGTGTCCGTCGTGAGGATCGCCTCGGCCGCGGGCGTGGGATCCTGCCCGAGCTTCGCGATGAGGCCAGGGACGGCAGCGGAGACCTTCGCCGCTGGCAAGGGCACGCCGATGACGCCGGTCGAACACGTGAGCACGGCGTCGACGGGGATGCCGAGCGCCTCCGCCACGGACGCGGCCATGCGCTGGTTGGCGACGACGCCCTCGTCACCCGAGAGGCAGTTCGCGTTGCCGCTGTTTGCCACGATCGCGCGTGCGTCCGTGCGAGGCAGGCGCGTGGCGTTCCAGTCGACGCACGCCGCGCGCGATTTCGACTGGGTGAAGCATCCCGCCGCGACGGCAGGGAGCTCCGAGAGCACGAGCGCGAGATCGGGGCGTTTGACCTTGATGCCGGAAGCGACGCCGGCAAACGAGAATCCAAGCGGTATTTTCACGGGCCACCTCGGGGGATGGGGTGCCGCGTCGCCGCGAAGCGACGTGGGGCCCTTCGTCGTCAATGGGTCGAAAGCGGCGGCGCGCCGATCATGGCGCAGAGGTTCTGGAGCGCCTGGGATGCAGCTCCCTTCAGCAAATTGTCGAGGGCAGACGCGACGACGACCGATCCACGATCGGCATCGACGCGGACACCCACACGCGCATACGGCGTATATGCGACCTCGGCGAGCGTGACGTCCTCGGGCCTGCGCACCTCGACGAGGCCCGCTGGATCGTAGGCGCGGCGGAAGAGCGCCTCGATCTCCGCAGGAGGCACGGCGCCGGTGAGGCGCGCGAAGGCGGTGACGAGCAAGCCACGACGCACGGGCAAGAGGTGCGGCACGAAGGTCACGGAGGCGCGGCTGCGGCCGGCGCGCGTGAGGGCCTGCTCGATCTCGGGCGTATGCTGGTGGTTGCCGATGCGGTAGGCCGAGAGGTTCTCGTCGACCTCCATGAAAAGCAGGCGCTCCTCGACCTTGCGGCCCGCGCCGGAGACGCCGCTCTTGCCGTCGACGTACATCGAGCCCACGTCGATCGCGCCCGACGCGACGAGCGGGGCGAGGGCGAGGATCGCGGCCGTCGCGTAACAACCCGGGTTCGCCACGAGGCGCGCGTCGATGGCGCCGCCCGCGCGTGTCGAGGCCGAGGCGACCTCCGGCAAGCCGTAATGCGCCTCGGCGAGGAGCTCGGGCGCGGGGTGCTCGAAGCCGTACCAGCGCGGATACGCGGCGGCGTCCTCGAGGCGAAACGCGCCGGAGAGATCAACGACGCGGACGCCGTGCGCGAGGAGCTCGGGCGCGAGGCGGGCCGAGACCTCGGCGGGCGTGGCGAGGAGCGCGACGGCGCTCTGGCGGGCCACGGCGACGGCATCACTCATCGGCGCGACCTTCAGCTTGGCGACGCTCGCGGGCACGCGGACACGTTCGCCGAGGGGAGAGCCTTGCCAGCGATCGGCGGCGACACCCACGAGGGAGAGCGCGTGGTGCTCGGCGACGAGTCGCGCGAGCTCACTGCCAGCAAAGCCGCTGACGCCGAGGATGGAGACGGGGACTCTAGACACGCTCACGGGCGCGTGTCCCTACAGAGAGCAGACCCCCCTGTCAAACGGTTGTGCACGCACGCCGCAACATGGCACCTCGGTTGCTCGTCCGAGCCGCAAGCGAGGTGACCTGTGCGGATGCGATGCAACGAAGGCGCCCAGGACGGACGAAATGGGCGAGGGAAGGGCGTGAGGCGCGGCGCGTGGATCTGGTTGCCGCTCGTCGCGTTTTTGATGCTGGCCATGGGTTGTTCGGCGACGTTGTCGACCGGGAGGCCGACGGTCGACGGGCACGCCGTGGCGTACGCGGACGCCGTTCCCGTTTCGATCGACGCGTATCCGGGCGTCGAATACCGAGGTCGGCTGGCGTATCTGATCGACGGACGCTGGTACTGGCCGACCGACGCGGGGTGGGTGGTTTTTCTCGACGAGCCGCGGGAGCTCGCGATGTACCGAACGCGGATCCAGACCGCGCCACGCGCCGTGCCGCCGCCCGCGGTCGAGTACGGCTATCCGGGGGTTCGTCCCACGAAACCCCAGGAGATCCATCGCGAATACCGGCCGCGCTGAACGAGGGAGACAGGGGGAGGGTTTTTCCAATGCACGATTCCATCAAGAAATGGGCACGCTCCGCATCGTTGATCCTGGGCCTCGCCGCGGGCGCGGCCGGCTGCACCGCGGAGGCGGCCGTGCTGGTGCCCGTCGGACGCGACACCGGGACGGTCACGCAACGCTGGTCGATCGGGGGGCGCTTCAACGCGAACCTCTGCTCGACGTATGGCGCTGATCGTATGGAGCTCATCATCCGCGATACGGCGGGACGCAGGGTGGCGCGCGCCTATCAGCCTTGCGAAGAGCTACAGATGACGGTGAATCTGCCGGAGGGCACGTACGTGGGCGACGCGAAGCTCATCGCCTCCGACGGCTCGGAGGTGAGCACGACGCTCGAGCTCCAGCCGTTCCGCATCCTTCAAGGCATCGACACCTTGATCGACACGGATTTCCCGACGTCGTCGATGCTCACGGTGCTCTCGGTGCGTGAGGATCCGGGTTCGTTGGTCGATACGAACGCGGAGTGATCCAGGGCCATGTCGGCCTTGATCTAGGTCCCCCTCTTCATCCATGCTCTCCGGGCTCGCCCTCGCCGCCTCGGCAGGGCGGCCCTCCACGCCTCCGTGCAGGAGTGCCCGAGCGCCGTCAACAGTCCGTTGTCTCCTGCGCCGTACGTATTGACCCTATCCGACTTCTGCCATGAGGAGGGCTACCCTCGCGCGACACAAGCTTACCGAGATCTGATGAATCCCCTGGGTGTACAGGGCCACTTCCAGAGGATCGGAGAGCTGGGACAAGCGGCCCCCCGCTTCTTGTACTCTTCCGTAGGCAGTCTCGAATGCGCTGAGCAGCGCCTGCCGAACCTCCGGGGGTAACTTCAAAGGCTTTCGTTCCGGCTTTCCCCGTGGCGGTCCCTCGCGGTACCAATCTGGCGCTAGGTCTGGATGCTCATCGTACAGGGGTGCGAGCAAGGCGTCGAACATGTCCGACATCACATGACCCAGGAGCACGGCGCAAGCGTGAAAAGGCTCCTCTGGGCACGCCCCCTTGAGCTCCCCGAGAGTCTTGTCAACGACGTAAGAGGACCCGTGGAGCGCCGTCAGGATCTCCTTCGCGATGTTTTTTTCCATGGGTATCAGTCCCTCCTCAATAGAGCCTTACTCCCCAACAATCTGCCGCTTCTAGGCATTCTTTGCGACATTTGAAGAAGCGGTCCCCGCTCAGCTCGCCCGATGGAATGGCTTCTTTCGTGCATTTCTGAATGCAACTCTCGAGCACCTTCTTGCACCGTTCCTTCTCGGCTTCCTCGTCGGTGCCATCCTTCAACGACACAACCGCGACCACGACGAGGACCGCGACCACCACCACGATCATCGTCCCACCCGACCCAACGACCACTGGGATCAACCGGATCACCTGGGGCAGCACCGACGTGTTCGCCAGCGACCAAGGCCACCCCCGCCAGTCGCCACTTCCTCACGAGCCCACCTCCCCCTCCCGGTGCGTAACCCGGACGCAGGTGGGGAGGCTACGGGGGCGCCGATGCCACCGTCAACCGTTTCCCGGCGTTTTCCCGCTCTTTCACGCGCCCAGATGCCGCAAGTCGTCCCGCAACGCGTCGACACGCCGTTTCAGCCATTCGAACCGCCCGCCGCACGCCCGGCGTTGGCCTCACGGCTTAT
>JANMGF010001185.1:0-2522 GCA_031374535.1 Polyangium sp. (in: bacteria) | reverse complement strand
GGCTGATCGAGCCCCTCCCCGCCCGGCGTCAGCTCTTTTTCCACGGCTTGCCGTTCGGCCCGAAGATCGGGCAGGGGCTCACCCACGCGGAGCGCGTATTCTGCCTCCAGGATCCGGAGCTCGGCGCGCTCCCGTATCAGGAACAACGAATCGGAGCCAGGCTGCAGGAAGGCTTGGATCGCCTCGCGTCCCTCTGCGCAAAGGGCCCGGGGATCGGCGCCGATGGCGAGCTCGTACGCGGCCCGAACATGCAAGGCTCTCGCCTTCCAGTAGACAGGGAGCCACCCGCCGAGCTTTTGCCGATCGAGCAGATCCACCGCTTCGGCGAGCGAAAGCGCCGTCGCTCGTCCCGAAAGGCCGTGCTCCGTCTCGTAGACCAGTCGACGACTGTTCGCGCAAATCTTCATGTAGAGCGGCAGCGAGAACTCCGCGCTCACCTCCATCGCCCGATCGAATTGCTTCACGGCGTCGTCCAGCGCGGCGCGTGGGTCGCTCCCATGCAGGCGCTCGACCTCCGCCTGCAGCAGGTAGGCTTGACCGAGGCCATTCAACGCCCAGGTGAACTGCGGCTCGATCCCGAGGACACGCTGATAGGCATCGATCACCTCCATGGTGGCCACGTCCCCGCCGAGCGACGCCTGTCGCATCGCCCGCACGTAAAAGGTGGTCGCCTGCGCATACAAGGCCATGGCATCCCGCGGCCGGACCCGAACGGCCTCGTTCACGGCCTCGAGGGCGGCAGCCTGCGCCGCTTCGGCGTTTTCCCCTGCGTTTTCTGATGCAAAGAATCGATCCGTCAACGCGAGCGCCCGCTGCACCCGCGCCGCGCCGTCCCGGCTGCTCGATGACACGGCGCGCGTGCACGCCGCCGCCGCCGCATCGAAATCACGCTCCTGGGGCTTGCCCATCGCGCCCGTCGCCTCGGCCATCTTCGCCCAGAGCTCACACTCGGCTCGATGCACCTCCGGATCGCTCCGCGCCATCTCCGCCGCCGCCGCATACGCCGACGCCGCCGGATCGAAATACGACTTCATCTTCTCGTCATCGAACGCCGCGTCGTGCCGGTGTTTGCTCCCCATCGCGTAAAGCGCGTCCGCCTCGAGCTTCTTCGCCTCGTACATCCACGGCGCCTTCTCGAACGCCTCTTTCCCCCTGGCGATCGCCTCCTCGTTTTTCCCCTCGTAAAGCGCGATGAGCCCCTCCGCGTAGGCCGGCACCTCGATCTTCGCCGCCACCGCCGCCCGCAAATGCACGAGCGCCGGATCCCGGAGCGCGCCTTCGATCTCGGCGACCTTCTTCTTCCGCTCCTCCTCGTTCGTGATCCGCCGCGTCTCCGAGAGCGCCTGCCGATAGAGCTCCCCGAGCGCCCTCCCGAGCGCATACTCCAGATCCGGCGACGAATACCCGGCGGCGATCGCCTTCTCCAGGTGCTCCCGCGCCCCGCTCGGATCCCCGAGCGCCAGCGCGCCGCGCCCGATCGCGTAATGCCCCGGCCCCTCCCCCACCCGACCCGCCTCCGCCATACGACGCTCGGTCTCCGCGAGCCGCTCGCGCACCACGTCGCGCTCCCGCTCCACGTCGTGCAGCGGCATGCTGTACGCATTCCGCAGGAAAAGCTCCATCTCCGTCACGTCCTCCCCGAGCGCTTGCGCGAGCCGCGCCTGCTCCGCCGCCTGCCGGCCCGCGCGCACCCACGCCCCCGAGACGAAGACCGCCGCGACCAGCGTCACCACGCCAAACGAGGCCATGAGCTTGTGTTTTTTCGCCTTCTTGAGGAGCACGTATCCGAGCGCTCGGCGCCGCGCGAAAATCGGCTCGTCATCCAGAAACCGCTGCAAGTCCTCGGCGAGCGCCCGCGCCGATTCGTAACGGGCCCGCGGATCCCGCTCGAGGCATTTCATCACGATCGTCTCGAGCTCCGCCGGCACCCCCCGCATCACCTTCCCGAGCGGCGGCACCTCCTCGTAGGCGACCTTCATCAGGAGCTTCCACGGATGTTCCGCGACGAACGGCGGATGTCCTGCGAGCACGCTATAAAGCGTCGCACCGAGGGAATACACGTCCGCGCGCCGATCCATCGCCCGCACGTCCCCCATGGCCTGCTCCGGCGCCATGTAGGCCGGTGTCCCGAGGACCGCCCCCGTCCGGGTATGTCCGCTGTCCTCCGCGACCTCCCGCACCAGGCCGAAATCCATGATATACGGCTTCCGCGACCCGTCCTCGTGTTGCTCGACGAGGATGTTCCCCGGCTTGATGTCCCGGTGGATCATGCCGAGCCGGTGCGCTTCGTGCACGGCGGCCGCGATCTCGCGCATCACCTTGACCCGCTCCTCCAGCGAGAGGCGCGTGGCCAGGCTCGACAGGGGCTCGCCGTCGATGAATTGCATGGCGATGTACGGCTCGCCGTTCGCCTGGCCGACCTCGTACACGCGACAGACGTGCTCGTGCTGGATACGCGCCTGGGCCCGCGCCTCCGCCAGGAAACGCCGCCACATGTCCGGGTCGAACCCTTTCAAAAGTTT
>JANMGF010001130.1:0-12866 GCA_031374535.1 Polyangium sp. (in: bacteria) | reverse complement strand
CTGCACACCGACTTCCATCGGCGACCTTGACGCCCGGTTGCGGCAGGGGCACTGGTGTTGGAAAGGGCCCCCCGGAGCGGCGGCCGAAGAGGTACACATGAGGCGCTTTCGCTGGATCCCCGTACTTGCATTGCCCTCCTTGCTCGCGGCTTGCGGCGGAGAGCCCGATGGGCAAGAGTTCGATTCGAACGTGAACGACGCCGATCCTGCGTCCGTCGTGACGGCGGAGCGGGACGAGTCGCCCGAGTTCTGGTTCGTGGAGCTCGACGAGACGCCCCTCCTGCGTGGTGGCTCGGAGTCGCTCCTCCTGCAGCAGAAGGTCGTGTTCAAGGCCGATGCCGAGAAGCGGGGGATCCGGTTCACCGAGCGTCTCTCGTTTCATCGGCTGTGGAACGGGCTTTCGCTCCGCGTGGCGCCCGAGCAGGTCGCGGATCTCGCGAAGATCCCCGGGGTGAAGTCGGTCTGGCCGGGTGTGCCGATCCTGCAGGAGGACACGCCGGCAGGGGGCGCATCGCAGATGGACATGGCGACGGCGAACGTCATGACGGGCGTGGACATCGCGCGGAACCAGCTCGGACTGACGGGCGCCAAGGTGCGGGTCGGCGTCATCGACAGCGGCGTCGATTATGATCACCCCGATCTCGGCGGCGGCTGCTTCGGTCCGGGGTGCCGGGTCGCGTACGGGTATGATTTCGTCGGCGACGGGTTCCAGGCGGGGGTCGCGGGCGCGTACGCCATTCCGGATTCGGATCCGGACGATTGTGGTGGGCATGGTACGCACGTCGCCGGCATCGTCGGCGCCAATGGTCAGGTCGTTGGTGTCGCGCCGGGGGTCACGCTCGGCGCTTATCGTGTCTTCGGCTGCTCGGGGTCGACGAGCGCGGACATCATGATCCAGGCGATGGAGCGGGCGCAAGAGGACGGCATGCGTGTCGTCAACATGAGCATCGGCTCCGGCTATCAGTGGCCGCAGTATCCGACGGCCCAGGCCGCGTCGAACCTCGCGAAGAGCGGGACGATCGTCTCGTGCTCGGGCGGCAACAACGGCGACAAGGGCGTATGGGCCACGGGCGCGCCGGGCGTCGGCGCGAACGTCCTTGCGTCGGCGTCGGCCGAGAACACGCACATTGCTTCGCTCTCGTTCAGCATCACGCCGGACGGCCTGTCCATCGGATACAGCCTGGGCTCGGGCGTGCCGTTCGCGCCGCTGAGCGGCTCGGTGGAGATGATGCGTACCGCCACGCCGGCGACGATCGGCACGGACGGTTGCAACGTGAATCCGCCGGCGCCGGGCAGCCTCACGGGCAGGGTCGCGCTCATCCGGCGCGGCGGCTGCACGTTCTTCGAGAAATCCAAGAATGCTCAGGCCGCGGGCGCGGTAGCCGTCGTCGTTTACAACAATGCGGCGGGAGGCCTCGTCCCTGGCGTCACGATTCCCGCGGGCTCGCCTGCCGGGACGACGCCCGTGACCATTCCGGTCGTCGGTATCACGCAGGGCAACGGGGATCTCATCGCCCAGCGCATGGCCCAGGGGCCGGTCACCATGACGTGGACGGACCAGACCGTGCTCACGCCGAACAGCCTGGGTGGGCGCATTTCAGGGTTCAGCTCGTGGGGCGCGGGCCCGGACCTCTCGTTCAAGCCGGACCTCACGGCGCCGGGCGGGTCGATTTACGCGACGTATCCGCTCGAGCGCGGCGGGTATACCTCGCAGAGCGGCACGTCGATGGCTGCGCCGCATACGGCGGGCGCGATTGCGCTCATCATCGAGGGGACGGGGGAGACCGAGCTGGATGCGATCCAGGCGCGGCTCCAGAACACGGCCCAGCCGCTCCTCTGGGGCGTCGATCCGTCGACGGGCATCCTCGACAGCGCGCATCGGCAGGGCGCGGGCCTCATCCGGGTCGACGCGGCCGTTCTCACCACGGCGAGCGTCTGGCCGAGCCGGATCGCGCTCGGCGAGACGACCGGTTTTGCCGTGCAGACGATCACGGTCAAGAATGACGGCGACGAGGCGATCACGTACGACGTCTCCCACCTGCCGGGCGTCTCCACCTCGGGCACCTATGGCACGCCCCTCGCGCTCTCCGTGACGAATGCGCCGGCGAGTGTGGAGTTCAGCATGCCGAGCGTGACGGTCCCGGCCAAGAGCACGGCGACGGTGGACGTCACCATCACGCCGAACCCGAACCTCGCCAACCAGGGCGTTTATGGTGGGTTCATCCGGTTCACGTCCACGCAGCAGGGCGGCCCGAGCCTGCGCGTGCCCTACATCGGCTTCAAGGGCGACTATCAATCGATCACCGCGCTGATCCCGACGGCGAGCGGATATCCGTGGCTCTCGCGGCAAACGAACGCGACCACCTTCATCAAGGAGGCTGCCGGCGCGACCTTCTCGATGGCGGGGACGGCGAACGTGCCGAACATCACTCTGCACCTCGAGCATCAAGTCGCGCGGCTCAAGGTCGACATCGTCGAAGCCGGGGCCCTCGCAAAGCCCTGGGGCACCGCCTATAGCTACGATTATGTCGGACGAAACTCCGATCCGATGGTCACGTTCTCGTTCGCGTGGAATGGCACGACGACGCTCGGCAAGAACGTGGTGACCGTGCCGAATGGCAACTACATGATGAAGCTCAGCGTCCTCAAGGCGCTCGGCGATGCGAGCAACCCGGCGCACTGGGAGATGTGGACGTCGCCGGTGTTCCGGGTCGAGCGGCCGTAGTTTCTCGACGTGGGGGGCTCCGGCCCCCCACGCCCCGCGAGCCCCTTGCTCGCCGCGGCACGTTGTCGCATGCTCCGGCCTTCCACAGGACAGGTACGGAGAAAACATGGCCAAGCTCAGCAAGGATATCGTCATCGTGGGTGCCAAACGCACCGCCTTCGGGACGATGAATGGCGCGCTCAAAGGCGTCTCGGCGAACGACCTCGCGGTCCACGCGGCCAAGGCGGCGCTCGCGCAGGCCGGCGTTTCGGCGACCGACGTGGGGCACGTCGTCGTCGGCAACGTCATGCAGACCAGCCCGGACGCCATCTACTGCGCGCGCCACGTGGGCCTCAAGGCGGGCGTGCCCATCGAGGTGCCGGCGCTCACGGTGAACCGGCTTTGCGGCTCCGGGTTCGAAGCGATCGTGCAGGCGGCCCAGCTCCTGCTCCTCGGCGATACGGACGTCGTGCTCGCGGGTGGCACGGAAAACATGTCGCAAGCCCCGCACGTCCTTCGCGGCGGTCGCGAAGGGTTTGCCTTCGGCAAGGCCCCGGCGCTCGAGGATTCGCTCTGGAGTGCCCTCACCGATACCTACGTCAATTCGCCGATGGCCATGACGGCGGAGAACCTGGCGACGAAGTACGGCATCACGCGCGCCGAATGTGACGAATATGCGCTCCGCAGCCAAAAGCTCTGGGCCGCGGCGAACGAGGCGGGCGCGTTCAAGGACGAGATTGCCGCATTCGAACTCCCCGGCAAGAGGGGCGCGCTGCCGGTCTCGTTCGCGGTCGACGAGCATGCGCGACCGCAATCGACGCCCGAGGCGCTTGCCAAGCTCTCGCCCGTCTTCAAGAAGGACGGCGTGGTCACGGCCGGCAATGCGAGCGGGATCTGTGACGGCGCCTCAATGCTGGTCGTGACGACGGCCGAAAAGGCGCGCGAGAAGGGGTGGACGCCCCTCGCGAAGCTCGTCCAATGGGCTTCGGCGGGCGTCGATCCCTCGATCATGGGCATCGGGCCGGCGGCTGCCATTCCCAAGGCCCTCGAGCGCGCAGGGCTCTCGCAAGACGCGGTCGACCTCTTCGACGTGAACGAGGCATTCGCGCCGCAATGGCTCGCCGTGCAGAAGGAGCTCGGGCTGCCGCTCGACAAGTCGAACCTGTATGGCGGCGCCATTGCGCTCGGCCATCCGCTCGGCGCCTCGGGAGCACGCATCACGACGAACCTCGTCCACGCGCTCCGCCGCACGGGCAAGCAGTTCGCCGTGGGTAGCGCCTGCATCGGCGGCGGCCAGGGCATTGCCATCGTGCTCGAGCGCATCTGAACGGAACGGCGAGGACATGGCCCCTCTCGTTTCCCCAGATACCCAGCGTATCCCCCGCGAGGTCGACGTCGCCATCATCGGCGCCGGTCTCGCGGGCCTCACCGCGGCGGACGTTCTTTCCCGGGGTGGCGCGCGTGTCGTCGTGCTCGTAGCGCGGGATCGCGTCGGTGGGCGCACGCTCGGCAGGAATATTGGGGGCCGTGTCCTCGACCTCGGGGGGCAATGGCTCGGCGCCGGGCAACGCCGCCTCGCGCGGCTCGCGTTGGACCTCGGGGTCGCGACGTATCCGACGTACCATTCCGGGAAAAAGATCCTCCTCCGCGAAGGTCGCGTCTCGACGTATGCGGGCACCCTTCCTTCGCTCCCGGTGCCAGGGCTCGTCGCGCTCCACCTCGCGCTCCGCAAGCTCGACGCCCTCGCGGCGCGGCTGCCCGAGGGCCGGCCTCTCGCCGCGGCGGAGGCATCGGCCTGGGACGAGCAGACGCTCGAAACCGAGGCGCAAAAGCTCATGTCTCGCGCGGATGTGCGTGAGCTCTTCGACGCGGCGGTGCGCGTGGTCTTCGGCGCCGAGCCGCGCGAGATCTCGATGCTGTATTTCCTCGCGTACCTGCGCGCGGGCGGCGGCCTCATGCGCCTCGTGGAGATCGAGGGCGGGGCGCAGGAGCGACGTTTCGTGGGCAGCGCGCAGGAGCTCTCGATCCGGCTCGCCGCGCGCCTCGGAGACGCGGTCGTGCTCTCGGCGCCTGCGCGGCGCATCGAGCAGGACGGCGAGGGCGTCGTGGTGATTTCGGACGAGGTCTCGGTCCGGGCGCGCCACGTGATCGTGGCCGTCCCTCCGGCGCTCGCGGGGCGCATCGAATACCGTCCGCTCCTGCCCGTGGTGCGGGATCAGCTCACGCAACGTATGCCGATGGGATCCACGGTGAAATGCATTGCCGTCTACGATCGCCCGTTCTGGCGTGAGGCGGGGCTCTCGGGGGAGGCCGTGACGAGCACGGGGCCGATGTCGGTCGTCTTCGACAATGGTTCGCACGACGGCGCGGTGCATTCGCTCCTCGGGTTCGTCGTGGGGCAGAAGGCGCGCGTGTTTTCGGAACGACCGGCGGAGGAGCGGCGCGCGGTGGTGCTCGGGAGCCTCGGCCGCATGTTCGGCGAAAGAGCGCTCCGGCCGAGCGAATACGTGGAGCTCGATTGGTCTGCCGAGGAATGGACGCGTGGTTGCCCCGTGGGCGTCATGGGTCCGGGGACGATGACCGGCGTCGGCCGCGCGTTACGCGAGCCCGTGGGCCGTATTCACTGGGCGGGCACCGAGACGGCGACCGAATGGACGGGGTACATGGAGGGCGCGCTCGAATCGGGGGAGCGCGCGGCCCGCGAGGTATCGGAGATGCTCCGGACGAACAAGTGACGGAGGGTCGCCACCGGTCGGTCCGATCTTGCTTTGTGCTCAAACGTTCGCCATGGTAAGTGGTTCGCCAGGCCGCATCCATGTCCACACCTCCCCTTCCCCCCGTCCCACCTGGAAGCTGGGCTCCGGTCCGCAAAGCGGCCAGGACGCTCTTTCGCCCCCTCGAGTTGTTCCTCCACATCCAGGCTGCGAGTGGGATCCTGCTTCTTTTGGCGGCGGCCGCCGCGCTCATCCTGGCAAACTCGCCCTGGCACGCGTTTTACGAGCACCTGTGGCATGCGCCCGTGACGATCGGTATCGGGGCCTTCCGGTCCACGCAGCCCGTGCACTTCTGGATCAACGACGGCCTGATGGTCGTCTTTTTTTTCGTCGTCGGGCTCGAGATTCGACGCGAGATCCATCAAGGCGAGCTCTCGGAGCTACGCCGCGCGGCGCTCCCCCTCGCCGCGGCGCTCGGTGGTATGCTCGTCCCCGCCGCCATCTACATGTCGCTGAACGCCGGCCGGCCGGCGCAACGCGGCTGGGGCGTGCCCATGGCGACCGACATCGCCTTCGCGGTCGGCATTCTTTCTCTCTTCGGCAAGCGGGTCCCGCCGGCCCTGCGCGTTCTTTTGCTCGCGCTCGCGATCATCGACGACATCGGCGCGATCGTGGTCATTGCGTTGTTTTACTCCACGAGCTTCGCGTTGCAGGGCCTCGGCATCGTCGCGCTCGGTATTTTCCTGGTGCTCGCTCTTCAGGCGTTCGGCGTGCGCCGGCCCTTCGTGTACGTCGCCCCGGGTATCGTCGTATGGGCTGGGTTTCTCGTCGCGGGTGTACATCCGACGATCGCCGGCGTGGTGCTCGGCCTGCTCACGCCGGTTCGTCCGGGGTATGGGCGCGAAGGGTTCATCTCGGCGGCCGAGCGCGCGCTCGAAAAGTTTCGTTACCGGGCCGAGCGCGAAGATCCGCACGAATTGCTCGAACCTCTTGGCGAGCTGGCCGATGCGCGCCGCGAAGCCGTCGCCCCCGTGGTGCGGGTCGAAGCCGCGCTCCATCCGTGGGTGGCGTACGGGATCATGCCGCTCTTCGCTTTCGCGAATGCAGGCGTCCGCGTGGGCGGGATCGACCTGGTAGAACCGGGCATGGTTCGCCTGGGGCTCGGCGTCACCCTGGGTCTGCTGCTCGGGAAACCCTTGGGCGTGATAGCGGCGAGCTTTCTTGCCGTGCGGCTCGGTGTCGCGTCGCTTCCGCGCGGGGTGACGTGGAAGAGCTTGTCGATCGTGGGAATCGTCGCCGGAGTCGGGTTCACCATGGCTATTTTCATCGCGGGCCTTGCTTTCACCGGTGCGGCCGAGCTCGATGCGGCGAAGCTCGCGGTCCTCCTCGGATCCGCGGCGTCCGCGATCGGGGCCTTGCTCCTCGGGAAGTTCGTCCTGCCGGCGGCACCCCTACACGACGGGGCCACGACCGTCGACGAAGCGGAGCGATCCACGAAGTTGTGATCCAAATACCCTCGACGCCGGAAACCATCCATGCAGAGAATTCATCTATTCGAGCTCGAGGACCTGCCCTGGGTCCCGCGGGTGATCCGCGATGGAGGCACGGACCTGCTCGACGTTCTCTTCGCGCGTATTCGGTTCTACCGGCCCCTCGCGCCGAAGCTCGTCGCGCTCATGGATGCGACGGGGACGTCGACGCTGCGGGACGTCTGCTCCGGCGGCGGCGGGGGCTCGAGGCCCCCGCGGGCGTGGGCGCGATCCGGACGATGTTCGGCGCGCTCCATCACTTCCGCCCCGCGGAGGTGCAAAGGCTCCTCCAGCGGGCCGTGGACGCGGACGCGCCGATCGCAATCTTCGACGTGGCCGCGTCGCCGACGCTCCGCAAGCTGCCCCTCGCCTTCGCGCCCTTTGCGACCCTGCCGAACCTCGCCGCCTTGTTCCTCGCCGCGCTGGCGCTCGTCCCGCTGGCGCGCCCGTTTCGCGTTTCTCGCTTGCTCTCGAGTTACGGCCTCCCCCTCATTCCCACGCTTTTCGCCTGGGATGGGACGGTCTCCGCCCTCCGCGCGTACCTGCCCGAGGAGCTGCTC
The DNA here is from genome assembly GCA_031374535.1 of Polyangium sp. (in: bacteria). GTDB lineage: Bacteria > Myxococcota_A > Polyangia > Polyangiales > Polyangiaceae > Polyangium. The sequence goes on along the minus strand of JANMGF010001130.1, from coordinate 5,359 downwards.
GCGATCGCCCGCTCCTTGAACGGTGCAGAACGTTACGCCTGGGCGTGCGAGAGGCAGGGCTCCTCCCTCGCGCTCATCGGGCGGCCGATGGGATGACCAGGTGAAGCGCGCCGCGATGGTGTGATAACGTCGTTCACGGAAGAGAGGTGGACGATGCTGCAATCTTTGCGAATAGGTTTTACGCTCGGCTTTATGGGGCTTTTTTCGGGTGGGGGGGGGGCCGGGGCGGGGGGGGCGGGTGGGTGGGGGGGGGGGGGGGGGGGGGGGGGGGGGGGGCGCCCCGGGGGGCCCGCGCGGGCTGGGGGGGTGGGGGGGGGGGTGGTGGTTGCTCGGACGGCACCTGTAGCTGGGGTCGACGATTTGGTGGGGTCGAGGATCAGGAGGTCTACGACATCGCTCTCGCGGGGGATGGCAGCGTGTTCGTCGCCGGTATCTACAACGGCACGATCTCGCTCGGGGCCAATGTCGCCGTCGCGGATACCGTGGCGGGGGTCGACTTTCCTTACAAGGGGGGCCAGCCCTATCTCGCGAAGCTCGACGCGTACGGCAATGCCCAGTGGATCGAGCATCCGAACGGGCTCGCGGCCATGGAGGGGAACACGACGGCGATCCTCGTCGCGGGGAACCTCGTCGTATCGACGGGCGCCGTGCTGACGACCCCGACACAGCGGGACATCTTCGTGCAGATCCAGCAAGCGGACGCCCATCCGAGCTCCGCCGTGACGGTCTTGCTCGGCGGACCGGTGAGCGACGACGATGGCGCGGGGGTCGCCGTGTCGAGCGACGGGACCACGGTGTACGTCGCGGGGAGCGTGGCGGGAAACGAGACGACGTTCAAAGGATGCGCCGGGGTGGCCCCGTTCGATACGAAGGGCCAGGGGAACCTGTTCATTGCCGCGCTGGAAGCGACGAGCGGCCAGTGCAAATGGGGAAGGGTCTACGGAGGCGGTCATCACATCGCCGGCTCGATGTCGCTCGCGCTCGGCAAGGACGGCCATCCCATCGTTTCGGCCGCGTACCAGGACGGGGCGATCACGGATACGAGCATTCCGCCGGGGCCCGGCACGTTCGTCGTGAAGGTGAATCAAGCGGACGGGTCGATCCTGGGCGCGAGGGGCATTCCTGCCGTGAGCCCGCTCGGCATGGCCGTCGATGGCACGAGCGGTCGCGTCCTCGTGGCGGGAGGGCAGACGCAGGCCATGACGTTCGACGGGATAGCATTTCCTTCCCCTGTCGCCCCCGACTTTTCGCACGCCCTCGTGCTCGCCTTCGAGCCCGACCTCACCGAATCCTGGGCGCGCGTCTTCGCCGGGGTCGAGACCCAGTTCATCACCGACATCGCGACGGACAATGCCGGCCAGATCTACGTCACGGGGGTCTCGATAGGATCCCTCACCGTCGACGGGAACACGACGCTCTCGTGTCCAGGAACGGATCTCTGCGAATTCCTCCTGAAATTGAGCGGCAATGACGGCGCCCCGATCGCCAGCGCGGCGCGCATGTTCGGGGGACAGCCCGTCGCGCCCGGCCCTGCGCCGATGGTCGCCGTGGGCGCCGGCGCGCTCGTCCTCGGCACGAGCTGGAGGAATTCCATCACGCTCGTCGATGGAACGCCGCTCGAACCCACGGGCTCGGGCGCGGATCTCGATATCGTCCTCAGCAAGGTGTTTCCCGCGCCCTGAGCGTTCACCGAGGCCCACTTCCGGTGAGCAGCCAGCGTAATGCCTCGCCCTCGGCCGTGAAGAACGAATACAGCGGCAAGCCCGATTCGACCGAGAGCCTTTGAATCTGCATGCGGCCGAGCGCGCTGCTGACGAGGTTCGCCGCGCGCACGAGGCCGTTCTCCAGGGCGTGGGTCATGGTTTTCTCGACGAACACGCTGACCTCGGGTTTTTGCGGCGGGAAATGGGAGATGTTTGCCAGGACGTACCAGGGGTTGCCGAGGAGCGCCTTCGTCTTGCGCTCGAACTCCTGCCAGTACGCCTGGCCGTCCTTGACGTCCCAGAACCCCCACACGTCGACCCGCACGACCTTCGTGGTCTCGTCGACCGAGACGAGAAACCCCTTCTTGGCCACCTGACGCGGCGCAGGCAATTCGGGCAAGGTCGGGGCCAAGGGCATGGCCGACCGGGGCGGGGGAAGGTTCTCCTCCCGCCGAAGGCTCTCGCGCACGAGGTCCGTGAGCGCCGTGATGGCCGCGGTGGCGCGCGGATAACGGTCCTCCACGGCCTTCGCGGTCACGCAGGCGAACCAGATATCGAAGCCCGGAGGCAACTCGACGCGCTTGCGACGTTTCGCCCGCGATTCGGGCGACTCACGCGGCCCGTCGAGGATATCGACGGCGAGCATGATGGGAGAGCCGGCATTCTGGAGCTCCTCAGCCCAGTAAGGTTCGCCGACGAGGAAATCGTAGGCGAGATGGCCGAGCGCATAGATATCGGCCGGAGGCCCGATGTCTTTCAAGGCCTGGACCTGCTCGGGGGCCATGTAAAGCGGCGTGCCGAGCATACCCCGCGTGGCAATGCCGGTGGCCGCGGGCTCGAGGGTCTTCACGACGCCGAAATCGAGGAGCTTGATGCACGGCGAGCCGTCGTCGCGCCACGTGACGAAGAGGTTCTCGGGCTTGAGGTCGCGATGAACGACGCCGGCCGCGTGGAGTTTGTCGAGGGCGAGCGCGGTCTGGGCGAGGAATCGTAACGTGTCCTCGGGAGGGATTCGATCGTCACGTTCGAGGATGGCGCCAAGATCATTGCCCCGGAGGAGCTCCATCACGAGGAAGGGCAGGTCCGTGTTCGGGTCAATGCCGACGTCGAGGATACGGACGATGTGATCACTCTCGATCGCGCCCGTCGCCTTCGCCTCGCGCTCGAAGCGTTTGCGGCTCTGCTCGCTCGTCACGAGGTTCGGGAGCATGACCTTGAGGGCGCGCCGGCTCGAGGTCTTCTCGTCGACGACCTCGTAGACCGTACCCATGCCGCCGGACTTGATCGGCTTGATGACGCGATACCGGCCGTTGAAGATCGTATCGGAGCCGATGAGCGCGGGGCGTTGGACGAGCATGGGGACGTTTGCACCCTACCAACGCGCCCGCACGGCGACAAGGGATCGCTCACGTTCGAGCGCTTCGCCGATCCATTTTGGATCGGCCTCCGCTCCGTTTTGGATCGCCTGGGTGCCTCCCCGCTCTTCGTGGGTGATGTTCCGCGCTTCGTGGGTCCCGTTCCGCACTTCGTGGGTCCCGTTCCGCACTTCGTGGCTGACTTCCCGCGCTTCGTGGCTGCCTTCCCACGTGGCGTGGCTGCCTTCCCGCGCTTCGTGGCTGCCTTCCCGCGTGGCGTGGCTTCTTTCCCGCGTGGCGTGGCTTCTTTCCCGCGCTTCGTGGGTCCCGTTCCGCGCTTCGTGGGTCTCATTCCGCGCTTCGTGGCTGTCGTCCCGGACCGCCCATGCGCCCTTGGCATTCCTCGTGCAGAGGTTCGAGACCGACGCGACGCTGCACCCCCTACCGCGTCAAGGGAGGAATCGTCATGAATACGACTCTGATCGTGAAGGACACGCATCCCAAGAAGGATTTCACCGCCATCACGCAGCTCGGCCTCAAAGCCTTGAATCTCGCCCTCGTCCACGCCGCAAGCATTGGCCCGCGGCTCCCGCAGGGCATGATCGAGGTCCTCACGAGCGACCTCGAGAACCTCGGGGACGTCGTCCCCGGCGCGAAACAAGCCCGGAGCGAGGCCACCGCCGCCACCAGCGCGCAACACGCGGCACTCGCGCAGGGATTCACGCAGGTACGGCAGATCCGCTCTGCCATTCGCCGCGCGAAGGCGCCCGCCGACGTGAAACGCGCCTATGGTATCGGCCAAAAAGTCAGCAAAGGCTGCGTGCGCGACGTGAAGGCGGCGATCCAGCAGATCACAGGCCGCGTCACGCAAAAGCCGGACGAGGCCGCGTCGCTCGGGATCGTGAAGAAGGACCTCGACGGGCTCGCCCTCGCGCTCGCCGCAATCACCGACGCCGACACGCAGCAAGAGAAAAAGCGCGCGAGCGCGCCGCTGACGACACGGGAGCGCAATCGGATGGGAAACCGGATCCTGGCAGCCGTCGCGCGGATCGAAGGCGCTGGGCGAATGGAGTTCGCAAACGACGAGGCGAAACGCGCAAGCTTCGAGGCGCTGGGGGCAGGGACCAAGCGGAAGCGGGCCGCAGGCAATGGAGAGGCGGGTGGGGAGGCGGCGCCTCCGATAGGGTGACCGTCGAGGTCGCGGGGGCCGCCCTCTGAGAGGGTGTGCCGCAGCGTCGCGCCGGGGCTCTGCCCCGGACCCCGCGGGGGCTGTTCGCCCCTCGACCCGAACCAGGGCAGGCCCTGGACTCGGGGTTGAAAAACTGCGCGATGCGCAGTTTTTCAAATAGGCCGACGAAGCAGCCGGGTTGCCAGCAGAGCCGTCCGCGCGGCGGTCTTGGTTGGCAGGGTCGTGGGTGGTATTGACCGGGCCTGTTCGATGACCTGCGCGGACCGCAGCTCATCGACGCGCTCGACCTCATCAACCACACGCGCTGTGCGGCCCTCCACGCATCTCTCGATAGCGTTGTGGGATCGAAGCGGTTTCATTCCGCCGTACTATCAGACAGCATGATCCCAAGCACCCCACAGACCTGACGCGTGCACGGTGCACAGATGTTGGCGGCTGGTCCGGCTGCAAGCTTCGTTTGCTCCTCCGTTTTGCCGCAAAATGCACATGCTCGGACTACCTTCTTCTCCGTTGTCTGCGCAATTGTATTTTGCTGCGCATTACGTTGCCCCACGGGTCCTTTGATATGCTCGATCACGACCATTGCGACATACATTGCCCGAATGGACTCACGCACGCCATCCATCATGTCTTGCACGAACTGGGTGCATTCATCGGCTGGCAACGCCGATGTTGATACAATTTTTCTACAATGAGTGAGCGTCGATTCTGCAACCGTGATGGTAGCGTTCAGGAAGTCATTGTAGTGCGCAAGCGCCGTGCTCTCCAGATGTAGCGCTTCCGTCGCGCGCTGCGCATGCTCCGCGGCGGCATCGCGTGCTGCCTGAACCACGGTCACGGTCATGTCGATTTCGTCATTTGCGGACATTTCACGCCCCTCCTGTATTAGCCTTTTGCCGCCGCCAAGCATGCAGCGAACAATGCGGCCGCAGCGGCCCAGCAAGCGGGCCGAACGTTCGGCGGAGACATGTTGCATCCCCTTGTGACCTTGGGTGATGAACTGCGCGATGCTCAGTTCATCGAACAGGGCCGAGTCAAGACTGGCAACGGCGTTGCCCTCCAAGACAGCCGCGCGGACGGTTCTGCTGGCAACCCGGCTGCTTCGTCGGTCT
>JANMGF010001127.1:0-3386 GCA_031374535.1 Polyangium sp. (in: bacteria) | reverse complement strand
GGCGTTTCGATCTGCCCGCCCACGAGGAAGACATTGCCGGGCTTGAGATCGCGGTGAACGATGCCTTGCGCGTGCGCGGCGCCGAGCCCCTCCGCGAGGCGCGCCGCGAGGGTGAGGGTCTCGGCGACCGTGAGGTGTCTCCGCGCGAGCAGCTGCGCGAGGTCTTCCCCCTCGAGCCACTCCATCACGAGGAACGGCTGGCCGTCGGGCATCTTGTCGTTGGCGACGTACCGGACGATCCCGGGATGCGTGAGCTGCGCGAGGGCCCGCGCCTCGCGATCGAAACGCGCGAAGGTCTCCGGGGACCGGTCGAGCAGGACCTTCACGGCCACGACCTCGCTCGTGGAGAGGTCGAACGCACGGTAGATCTGGCCCATCCCGCCGCCCGCTGCCTGGGCGTCGATGCGGAAGCGCCGCGCGAGGATCTGTCCGAGCCTCATCCGGAGTGCGGTTGACTGGTTGCGATGACCGTCGAGATCGACCGCATCGTACCGAGCATACCGCGTCGACACGGCGCGAAGCACCTTCTATGAGACCTGCTGCCCGCGTGAACCCCGATCCGTCAGGGTCTTCCGTGGGGTGCCCCCGTTGACGGAGCGGTGAACGGATTTATGGTTCGTTCACGCCTCGCGCCACTGGACCGGCGAAGCCGACCGTGGCGAGGCGTTCTTTCCTGTCGTTCCAAGGAGTCCACGATGACGACGCTGCGCGACGGGGCCCGCGTGCCCTCTTCTCCGTTTCCCGTGCTGCCGCTCCGCAACGGGGTGCTCTTCCCCGGCGCGGTGATCGCTCTTCCCATCGGTCGCGAGCGCTCGATCGCGCTCGTCCGCACGCTCGGCAAAGGGGACGTGATCGGCGTCCTCACGCAAAAAGACCGCAACGTCGGGGATCCGGCCGAACCGGACCTCTATCGCCTCGGCACGTTCGCCCGCGTGGTGGAGACGGGCCGATTGCCGAGCGGGGACATGAAGCTCGTCATCGAGGGCGTGGGCCGCATGCGCCTCGGCGGGATCGTGCGCCGCGACCCGTTCTGGCTGGCCGAGGGCGAGGTCGCCGCGGAGACGAGCCTCGAGAGCGAGGAGGCGAAGCTTTTTGCCCGCGCGCTTTTTGATCAGGTGCGCGAGCTCGGCCGCGGAATCGAAAATTCGATCGACGCTTCCCTCGCCGAGGAGGATCCGGGGCTCTTCGCGGATCGGGTCTCGTCGCTGCTCGGTCTGTCGTCGGAGAAGGACATGCGGGTGCTCGAAGCGCTCGACGTCCTGGAGCGGCTGCGCATCCTGGCGGGCTTCCTGCTCGAGCAGAAATCGCTCTCCGAGGTCAAACGCAAGATCGAGCAGGACGTGCGCCGCGAGATCGGCAATCACCAGCGCGAGGCGATCCTGCGCGAGCAGCTGCGGGCCATCAAAAAAGAGCTCGGCGAGGAGGGCGGCGACGACGAGTCGGGCAAGCTGCGCGAGCGGATCGAAAAGGCCGACCTGCCGGAGGAGGTCCGCGCCGTGGCCGAGCGCGAGCACAAGCGGCTCGAGGCGATCTCGCCGCAGCAAGCCGAATACAACGTGATCCGGACATACCTCGACTGGATCGCGGAGCTGCCGTGGAGCCATCGCGTGGAGGCGAAGGACGACATCGACGCGGTCGGCAAGAAGCTCGACGACGACCATTACGGGCTCGGCGACGTGAAGCGCCGGATCCTGGAGCACATCGCGGTCCTTCGATTGAAGGGCACGGCGAAGGGCAGCATTCTTTGCCTCGCGGGCCCGCCCGGGGTCGGCAAGACGTCGATCGGGCAATCGATCGCGGACGCGACGGGGAGGCCGTTCGTGCGAATCGCGCTGGGCGGCGTGCGCGACGAGGCGGAGATCCGCGGGCACCGGCGCACGTACGTGGCGGCCTTGCCTGGGCGGATCATCCACGGGATGAAGAAGGCGAAGGTGAAGAATCCGGTCGTCTTGCTCGACGAGATCGACAAGCTCGCCGCCGGCTGGGCAGGCAACCCCGAGGCCGCGCTGCTCGAGGTGCTCGACCCGGAGCAAAACAAGACGTTCCAGGACCATTACCTGGAGCTGCCGTTCGACCTGTCGGAGGTGCTCTTCGTTTGCACGGCGAACGATCTCAGCACGCTGTCGCCGCCGCTCCGGGACAGGCTGGAGATCATCGAGGTGCCGGGGTACACGCCGGACGAGAAGACGCACATCGCGCGGCGGCATTTGCTGGCGAAGCAGCTCGCGGCGCACGGGATCCCAGAGGGCACGTTGACGATCACGGACGACGCGCTGCGGGCCATCGTGCGCGATTACACGCGGGAGGCGGGCGTCCGGCAGCTCGAGCGGGAGATCAAGAAGCTTTGCCGCGCGCTGTCGCTCGAGGTGGCGCGGGCGAAGGACGAGAAGCCCATTCTGCACGTGGAGGAGGGTGATCTCGGGAAATACCTCGGGAAGGTGAAGTTCTTCGCGGAGGTGGCGGAGCGGACGGCGTCGCCGGGCGTCGCGACGGGAATGGCGTGGACGCCGGTGGGCGGGGACATTCTATTCATCGAGACCAGCCGGATGCCGGGCAAAGGCCGGGTGGAGATCACGGGGCAGCTCGGCGACGTGATGAAAGAATCGGCGAAGGCGGCGCTTTCCTACGTGAAGAGCCACGCGGCCGAGCTCGGCGTGGATACCTCGAAGCTCGAAGAGGAGGACCTGCACATCCACGTGCCCGCGGGCGCGGTGCCGAAGGACGGGCCGAGCGCGGGCGTGACGATGTTCACGGCGCTGACGTCGCTGCTCTCGTCACGCAAGGTGCGGAGTGACACGGCCATGACGGGCGAATGCACGCTGCGCGGGCGCGTCCTGCCCGTCGGCGGGATCAAGGCGAAGGTGATGGCGGCGCACCGGGCCGGCATCAAGCGGGTGATCTTGCCGCAGAAGAATGCGCGCGACATCGAGGACGTGCCGGAGGAGGTGCGCAAATCGCTGGAGATCGTGTTCGCCGAGGACATGAGCCAGGTGATCGCGGCGGCGCTCGAGGAGAGGCCCGCGGAGGAGGACGCCGTCCCGCCCGTCCGCGATTCGGCCGGCACCGAGGTGCGCGCGGTGCATTGAAATCGGCTTGCGGGCCCTTTCTCGCTCGGGACGGGGCCCGCATCCGATCCCCTCGACGCGGCGCGGCAAGGCGCCGGAGACCACCCGCCAGAATCTTGATAGGTGGCGTGTGCACACTTCTCTTACCATTCCATGCGTGCTACGTTGCCGCCCTCGCAGGATATCTGCGCGGAGGATTGGCAATGATCTTATCGAATATGGGGCGAACGCTTGCAGGGCTCTTTCTGACGGGCGCGCTTGGCCTCGTGGGCTGCAAGGGGACGGTCGTGACGGGCGGCGGCGGCGACGACGGCCCGCCGG
>JANMGF010001120.1:0-6127 GCA_031374535.1 Polyangium sp. (in: bacteria) | reverse complement strand
CTCGGCTACAGCGGCTGGGGTCCGGGGCAACTCGAGCGGGAGATCGGGACGGGCGCGTGGCTGCCGACGCCGCTCGACGAAGGCGTGCTCTTCGACGTCGAGGTGAACGATCGATGGGAGCGCGCGTACGCGCTTCACGGGCTCACGCCTGCCGTGATGATGTCGATGCGGAGCGTGGGCGAGGCGTAAATCGCCCGAGCGTTCAGGGGCTCGCCGCGGACAAACCCCGGAAGCGGCGATCGTGCCAGCGGAGCATCTCGAGGGTGCCGACCTCGCGGAGCCACGGTTGGTCATGGGGCCCCGGCAAGACGACGGCGTCGTGCGGGACTTTGCGTTGGGCGAGCTCCGCGGCGAGGGCTTCGTTTGCCGCGCGAAACGGGTCGGTCGTGCTCGTCTCGACGTGGATGCCGCGTGGCCCGTGCGTCGCGAGAATCGAGGCGAGACGATCGGCGTATCCCGGAGCTCGATGCGCGCCGATCGCGGTCTGCACGACGCCGATCGCGCCGAAGACGTCCGGGCGACGCGAAAAAACCTCGAGCGCGACGTAGCCGCCGAGCGAGCAACCATCGAGGGCCGTGCGAGCGAGGTCGGGCGCGACGGGCGCCTCGCGACGCGCGCGTGGCACGACGACGTCCGCGATCCAGCGCGCGTAACCTTCGAGGGCGGCCTTGGGGTTCGCCGCCTTGTTCACGTTGGGCGTGTACGGACAGGCGATCACGAAGCCACGGAAGGGCGCGCGCGAGAGCTCCTCGTTGACGGCACGGAGATGCTCGTCGGTGAAGTCCATACGTTTCGACGTGCGCACGACGGGAGGCCGGCAGAGGCGCGCGTAGGCCGTCGCGAGGCCGTACCGTTCGAGCCAAGCGAACGCGCCCATGCGCTCGTCGCCGGTCTCGCCGAGGCCATGAAGCAGGACGAGCAAGGGAGCCTGGGCCTTGACGGGATCGAGGCCGCGCGGGATGGCGAGGGTCATGCGCCGGCCGAGCGCGCGATCCCCGGGGAGATCGAGGTCACGCACGTCGAGGTACGTCCCGCCGAGATCGCTCGTGCGTTCGGCCTCGGCGCGACGCGTCACGGCGAACGCGCATGCCGCTGCGACGCCGCCCAAAAATCCACGACGCGTCGTCCCCACGGTGACGCAGCGTAACCCACGCCCCCCGCGCGCGGCCATCCCCTGGCAAGGTGGCCGACGCCGCCCCCGGGTTCCAGCCGCATTCCGTCATTTTGCCCGCGGATGATTCAGATCAATGCGATCCGTCCGAACGATCCTTGATACGTTCGCCGGCGCGCCGATTTTCCCCGGCGGCTTCGGGAAGGGACATGGAATCGAAGACCGGTCGCGCCGTACCGCAGCTGGACACCGTTGCCTCGGCCCTCGAACAGACGCTCGAGAACGAGCCTGCGCTCCTGGACTTGCTCGCGCAGGCCCTGGCGAAGGGCGCGAGCCCCGGGGAGCTCTGGGACACGCTCCATCAAGCCGCGCACCGAGACAATCGCGTCGCCGAGCTCGCCGCCGCTTACGACGTCATCTCTCGCGACCGCAAGATCCGCCTGCTGCAACCGGCAGCGCAGATCGAGCTGCTGCTCAGCGCCTCGGCGTTCCTCATCGACTACGCAGGCGATGGGGCGACGGCGCAGCCGCACCTCGAGCGGATCATGCAGCTGTCGCCAGGTAACGTGGACGCGTTCCAGCGCCTCGAAGCCATCCTGCGCGACCGAGAGGACTGGACGAAGCTCGCCGATCTCTACGCGCAGATGGCGACGCACCGGCAGGACAAGCAGGAGCAGCTCGCGTTCCTCCGCGCCTCCGTGCAGATCCTCGCCGCACTGCCGGGCGAAGAGGACAAGGCGTTCAAGATTCATCAGCAGATCCTCCGGCTCGACCCGACCGACGCCGAGAGCCGCATCGCGATGACGGAACGGCTCGTCGCCGCAGGCCGCTTCGCCGACGTGGCCAAGCTGTTCGAGCAAGCCATCGCGGCCGATCCGCCTCCCTCCGACGAGGACATCCTCGCGCTGCGCGAACAGGCCATCGACCTCTACGCCGAGCGCCTGCACGAGGTCGAGCGCGCCCTGCCGCACGCCGAGGAGGTGCTGAAGAAGAACCCCGACAGCGAGATCGCATGGCGCACGTGCGAGCAGCTGCTCACGCACAAGACGCTCGCCGCGCGCGCCGCGGCGGCCATCGAGAGCGTGTTCATGTCGCGCGAGCAGTTCGAGGACGCCGCGCGCATGTTGACGATCCAGATCGACAGCGTGCGTGGTCCACGCAGGCTCGAGGCGCAGAAGCGGCTCGCGGCGCTGCAGTACCAGCACCTCGGCGACCTCGCCGCAGCCTTCTCGCTCTACGAAGGCATCCTCACGGTCGATCCGAACGACGACGAGGTGCGCGCGCGGTATCGCTCCATCGGCGCCGCGCTCGACCGCAGGCTCGACGTGACGCGTGTGCTCACGCGCGCTTCGGCGGGCGCGAAGGATCCGCTGGTGCGCGCGAAGATCGCCGCCGACCTCGGTGAGTTGTTCCTGGAGACGGGTGATCCGAAGCGAGCGCGTGCGTCGTTCCAGAGCGCCATGGACGCGGGGCTCGCGGAGGACGCGGGCGTACGCGCGGCGCGGTCCCTCGCGGATCTGTGCGAGCAGGCCTCCGACTGGAGCGCGCTCGCCGCGGCGCTCGATCGTCTGAGCGACATCGAGCCGGAGCCCGACGCGCGCGCAGGTGCGGCCGAGCGGCTCGCGCGGCTGCGGGAGGAGACGCTCGGAGACGCCCCGGGCGCGAGCGCCGCGTACCGGAAGCTCATCGGGACGTCGCTGGAGAAGGATGCGCTTCCCGCGCTCGAGCGCCTCTATGAAGCTGCCGGGGACGAGGTCTCGCTCGCCGATGTGCTCGAGCGCCGCGCGGCTCTCGAGTCCGACCGCGACGCCGCGCGTGACCTCGCCTTCCGCGCGGCCGATCTGCGCGCCGCGCGGTCGAGTGATCTCGGCGCCGTGCTCGACGGCTGGCGCAGGTTCCTCCAGACCTACGGCCCCTCGCGTGAGATCCACGCGCGTATCCTGCCCTTGCTCGAGCGCGAGCAGCGCTGGGACGAGCTCGCGCAGACGCTCGACGCCGAGGCGGGCCTCGCGCCGTCCGAAGAGCGTATCGCGATCCTCGCGAAGCTCGCGCAGGTGCGGCTCGGCCGTCTGGGCGACGGCGCGGGTGCGCTCGACGCATATCGCCAGGCGCTCGATCTCGATCGCGCCGACAAGACGTGCCGTCAGGCCGTGGAGCGCATGCTCAGCAATGGAGAGCATCGGCTCGGCGCCGCCGACGTCCTCGAGCCCATCTACCGCGAGGAGGGCGCGCCGCAGGGCTTGCTCAAGGTCCTCGAGGTGCGCGCGGACGTGGCGAAGGATGCGATCGACAGGCTCGCCGCGTTGCGCGAGGCCATGCAGATCGCGGAGACGGAGATCGCGGATCCGAAGCGCGCTTTGCAGCTCGCGGGGCTCGGCCTGCGCGTCGCGACGAACGACCTGGCCGACGAGGTGCCGGAGTGGCTCTCGAACGTCCAGCGTCTCGCGGGAGACGACGCTGCGCGCCGGGCGGGCATCTTGATCCAGGCCCTCGGCAACCGGAGCGTCGATCACCCGGCGATCGCGGAGCTCGCCAAGGCCACGGGTGAGGCGCTCGGGACCTACGGCGACTTCGTCGGCGCGCTCTCGGTGCTCCGGAATGCGCTCGCCTTCGAGCCCTCCTCGGCCGATCTCATCGCGCAGATCGACGGCTTGCTGGAGAAACACGGCAACGCGCAGGAGCGACTCGCGCTCTACAAGGGCGCGCTCGCCGCCACGACGGATCCGGAGCGGCGTCGCCAGATCTTCCACTCCATCGGCACGATCGAGCGGCGCGGCCTGCGCGACCTCGCGGCAGCGGCCGCGACGTATCGACGCGCGCTCGAAGAAGACACGACGGATCGGGGCGCGTACGAGGCGCTGCTCGAGGTGCTCGACGAGGCCTCCGACGGAGAGGGCCTCTACGCGGCGCTGCTCGGCGGCGTGGAGCGCGCGGTCGACGCGGAGGAGCGGGCGGCGATCACGCTGCGCATGGCGAACCTGTCCGCGTCCCGCGGGTGGATCGATCGGGCGCGGCAGCACTACCGGAGCCTGCTCGACGAGGGCACGGAGCTCTCGGAGGAGACGCTCGACCGAATCGCGGAGCTCGCGCGGAAGGCGGCCGACAACGATCTGGTTCGCGTGCTCCTGGAGCGGCGGATCGCGAGCGCGGACGGACCGCTCGTCGAGTCGCGGTGGCTCGAGCACCTGGCGGCGCTGAAGGCCGAGGCGTTCGGCGACACGGCCGCGGCGATCGAGGACTACCGCCGGGCCGGCGACCTCGCCGACAGCGGCGGGGACGGTCCGATCGCGGAGCGCCTGTTCGAGCGTGTTCTCGCGCTCTCGACCGACGATCGTGAAGCCGCCGAGCGGCTCGTGAATCTCTACCGTCGCGCCGAGGCGTGGGAGAAGTTGCCCGCGGTCTACGAGGTCCTCTTCCGCACTGCGGCGGACGTGGCCGAGCGCGCGGACAAACTGCTCGCGTTCGAGGACGCGGCCATCCACGCGAAGGCCACGCCGCGCTTCGTGGGCGCGGCGGACGCGCTCCTCGCAGACGAGAGCGCGCTCGACGCTGGCCCGCGCGAAGCACTCCAGGCAGCACGGGCGCGGGTGCTCGCAGCCGATCCCGATCGGCAAGAGGAAGCCGCGGAGGCCTACCGCAGCATGATCCAGGGCGCATCGGAGCCGTGGGCGGCTGTCGAGGCCTTCGAGGCGTTCCTCGATCGGAGCCCGCCTTCCCAGTCGCGGCTCGAGGATCGGCGCTGGGTGCTCGGCTTCCGCCTGCAACGCGCCGAGGGAGATCGTCGGACCGAGGCGCTGCTCGCGTGGGCGGCCGCCGAGGAAAACGTCTTCAAGGATCCGCGCGCGGCCGAGGGCCTCTACGCGCGTGTTCTCGAGCAGGATCCGCAAAACGACGCGGCGCTCGCGGCCCGCAGCCGACTCTTGCTCGACCTCGGCGACGTCGAGGGTGCAGCGGCGCTCATGGCGGCGCGGCGCGATCTCCGCGAGGGATCGGAGCGGACGGCGCTCGAGCTCGAGCTGGCGACGCTCCTGCTCGATCGGCTCGGCCGCGTGGACGAGGCGCTCGCCGCAGTGGAGCCGGTGCTCGAAGCCGAGCCGGGCAACGAGGGTGCGCTCACGTTGCTCGAACGAGCCCTCGCGCGACCCGAGTCCCGCAGGCGCGCGGCCGAGATGCTGGAGCGCGCGTGCGACAAGACGGACGACGAGTCGGTCGCCGCCCGTATCCTCAAGCTGCTCATCGCGACGCCCGCGGACGCGAGCGACCTCCTGGACCTCCGCTCGGGATGGTTCACGCGGCTGCTCGACAGGCCGGGCGCCGCGCCGGAGCTCGCCCTCGATCTCGCCGTGCGCGCGGTCGAGGAGCTGCCCTACGACGCCGCGCTCTGGGATCGCGCCGAGCAGCTCGGACGCGATGCCGATCGACCCGACCTTGTCGCGGAGGCGTACCGCAAGAAGCTCGAGTCCGACACGGTCCGCGAGCTCGACCCCGATACGCTCGATGATCTCGGGCGGCGCTCGGTCGACTACCACGAGGAGTTCTTCTTCGACGATCAGGACGCCGTGATGAGGCTCCTGCGTCGGATGGTCGACGTCGCGCCCGACGCGCTTTGGGCGTTCGAGCGCCTGAAGCTCGCCTACAACCAGAATGAGCGCTGGGCGGATCTCTTCTCCCTCTACGACCAGGCCATCGAGCGCACCGACGACAAGTTCGCGCGCGTCGAGCTCCTGGAGGACGCCGCCGAGTCGGCGAAGGACCTCGCCGGCGATCCGGATCGCGCCGTGCAGTACCTCGAGCAGCTCCTGCCGCTCAAGCCGCGCGACAAGAAGATCCGCACCTCGCTCGAGCGCCTCTACGAGCGCCTCAGTCGCCATCGCCCGCTCATCGATCTGCTCTCGCACGAGCTCGCCTCGCTCGAGGTCGAGCCGGCGCAGAAGCTCCGCGCGCGGATCGCCTCCCTCTGGCTCGACGGCGTGACCGAGCCCGACGCCGCCTTCCGCGTCGTCGAGGAGATGCTCG
>JANMGF010001115.1:0-4712 GCA_031374535.1 Polyangium sp. (in: bacteria) | reverse complement strand
ACTTCATCTCGACGGAGCACCTGCTGCTCTCCGCGCTCAAATCCGACAAGGACACCTCGCAGCTGCTCGAGCGCGCCGGGCTCGGCCACGACAAACTCCTCGCGGCGCTCACGCAGGTGCGCGGCAACCAGCGCGTCACCGATCGGGACCCCGAGGGCAAGTTCCAGGCGCTCGACAAGTACACGCGGGACCTCACCGAGGCCGCGCGGCGCGGGAAGATCGATCCGGTGATCGGCCGGGACGAGGAGATTCGCCGCGTCATCCAGGTGCTCTCGCGCCGCTCGAAGAACAACCCCGTGCTCATCGGCGAGCCGGGCGTCGGCAAGACGGCGATCGTCGAGGGCATCGCGCAACGTATCGTGGCGGGCGACGTGCCGGAATCGTTGAAGGACAAACGACTCGCGGCCCTCGACCTCGCGGCCATGGTGGCGGGATCGAAATTCCGCGGCGAGTTCGAGGATCGGCTGAAGGCCGTCTTGAAGGAGATCGAGGGCGCGCAGGGGAAAATCATCCTCTTCATCGACGAGCTGCACACGCTCGTCGGCGCAGGCGCGGCCGAAGGCGCGATGGACGCGGCGAACATGCTGAAGCCCGCGCTCGCGCGTGGAGAGCTTCGTTGCATCGGCGCGACGACGCTCGACGAATATCGAAAACGCATCGAGAAGGACGCGGCCTTGGAGCGCAGGTTCCAGCCGGTCTTCGTCGGTGAGCCGACCGTCGAGGATACGATCGCGATCCTGCGCGGGCTGAAGGAGCGTTACGAGATCCACCACGGCATTCGAATCCAGGACGCGGCGCTCGTGGCCGCGGCGATGCTGTCGCACCGGTACATCACCGAGCGATTCCTGCCGGACAAGGCGATCGATCTCGTGGACGAGGCCGCGAGCCGCATCCGCATGGAAATCGAGAGCCTGCCGACGCCGATCGACACCGTGGAGCGGCAGCTCGTCAAGCTCGGCATGGAAGAGCAGGCTATGCAGCGCGAGACCGACAAGGCGAGCAAGGCGCGCCTCGAGGACCTGAAGCGTGAGATGGCCGAGCTCCAGGCGCAACGCGACACGATGCGGGCGCAATGGTTGCGCGAGAAAGAGCTGCTCACGGAGATCAAGAAGACGAAGGAGGTGACCGAGCAGCTTCGGCTGGAGGAGGAGCGCGAGAAGCGCCGCGGCGACCTCGGCAAGGCGGCCGAGATCCATTACGGCAAGATCCCCGAGGTCGAGAAGAAGCTCGAGACGTTGCGCGAGACGCTCTCGAAGGTGCAGGAAAAGGGCAGCTACCTCAAGGAAGAGGTCACCGACGAGGACATCGCGCAGATCGTCTCGAAATGGACGGGCATTCCGGTCTCGAAGATGCTCGAGAGCGAGATGCAAAAGCTCCTCCGCCTCGAAGACGAGCTCCGCAAGCGCGTCGTGGGGCAGGACCACGCGCTCATGGCGGTGTCGAATGCCATCCGGCGCTCACGCGCGGGGCTCGGCGAGGAGAAGCGGCCGATCGGCTCGTTCATGTTCCTCGGACCCACGGGCGTGGGCAAGACGGAGCTGGCGCGAGCGCTCGCCGAGTTCCTCTTCGACGACGAAAAGGCGATGGTGCGTATCGACATGAGCGAGTACGGCGAGCGGCATACGGTCGCGCGGCTCATCGGCGCGCCGCCGGGATACGTCGGTTACGAGGAGGGCGGACAGCTGACCGAGCCCGTGCGGCGTCGGCCGTTCACGGTGGTGCTCTTCGACGAAATCGAGAAGGCGCACCCGGACGTGTGGAACGTGCTCTTGCAGGTGCTCGACGACGGGCGTTTGACCGACGGTCAGGGGCATACGGTCGACTTCAAGAACACGATCCTGATCCTGACCTCGAACCTTGGTACGCCGGCGGCGATGGCGGTCGAGGAGCGGGAGGGGCTCGATCCGCGGGACAAGGAGGAGCTCGTGCGGCGCGTGGTGCTCGACGAGGTACGCAAGCACTTCCGGCCGGAGTTCTTGAACCGGCTCGACGACATCGTCGTGTTCCGGAGGCTCGAGCGCACCGAGGTCGAGAAGATCGTCGACATCCAGCTCGCGCAGTTCGAGAAACGTCTGGCACGGCGCGGGCTCATGATGAGCATCACGCCCACGGCGAAGGCCTTCCTCATCGAGCAGGGCTGGGACCCGCAATATGGCGCGCGTCCGCTGAAGCGGAGCATCCAGCGGTACATCGAGGACGAGCTCGCCAAACGGGTGCTCGGCGGCGAGTTCAAGCAGGGCGATACCATCGCGATCGGGCGGTCCGGAGAGGGCCTCACGTTCTCGAAGGTCACGTACAACTAGGCTGACAGCGGCGGAGGTCTCGGCTAAACCCGGCCCCATGCTGGACCTCCGCCACGTCGTCGACCACATGGACGACGTCCGCGCCGCTTTGGCGCGGCGCTCGCCCGCAGCCGCAGCCGCCCTCGCCCCCATCGCCGAGCTCGGTCACAAGCGTCTCGAGCTCATCGCGCTCAGCGAATCCAAGGCCGCTGCGCGCAACCAGGCCAACGAGCAGATGGCCCGGGCGGACAAGAAGTCCGCCGCGTTCACCGAGCAACGCGAGGCCCTGAAGCGCCTGTCCGCGGAGATCAAGGACGCCGAGCTAGAGCTCAAGGACGTCGAATCGAAGATCCAGGACCAGCTCGCCCTCGTCCCGAATCTGCCCGATCCCTCGGTCCCCGACGGAAAAGGCGAAGAGGACAACGTCGTCGTGCGGACCTGGGGGGACAAACCCTCGCAGGCGTTCACGCCGAAGGCGCATTGGGACATCGGCGAGGCGCTCGGGATCCTCGACTTCGCGCGGGGCGCAAAGCTGTCGGGCTCGCGTTTCACCGTGCTCTGGGGCGCGGGGGCGCGGCTCGAGCGGGCGCTCATCAGCTTCATGCTCGACCTGCACACGCGCGAGCAGGGCTACACGGAGATCCTGCCGCCGTTCCTGGTGAAGGACTCGGCGCTTTACGGGACGGGGCAGCTTCCGAAGTTCGCCGACGATCTCTTCAAGACCCACAAGAGTGATCCCGAGCGCGCCTACGATCTTTATTTGATCCCGACGGCCGAGGTTCCCGTGACGAACCTCCACGCCGACGAGATCCTCGAGGCCGACAAACTCCCGCTCGCGTACACCGCCTACACGCCGTGTTTCCGCGCCGAGGCGGGGAGCCACGGCAAGGACGTGCGTGGGCTCATCCGGCAGCACCAGTTCGACAAGGTCGAGCTCGTGCGCTTCTCGACGCCCGAGAACGCGGCCGAGAGCCACGAAACACTGACGCGGCACGCCGAGGAGGTGTTGCGACGGCTCGGCCTGCATTACCGCGTGTCGCTGCTCTGCGCGGGGGACATGGGCGGCGCGTCGCAGAAAACGTACGATCTCGAAGTATGGTTGCCCGGGCAGGGCCTCTATCGCGAGATTTCGAGCTGCTCGAACTTCGGCGACTACCAGGCGCGGCGCGCGGCCATTCGGTACCGGGCCGAGCCGAAGGCCAAGCCGCGGCTGCTCCACACGCAGAACGGGTCGGCGCTCGCGGTCGGTCGCACGGTGATCGCGATCCTGGAGCAGTATCAGCAGGCGGATGGGACGGTGGTGGTGCCAGAGGTGCTGCGGCCGTTCATGGGGTGCGAGGTCATCAAAGGCGTCTAGCTCGCAAAACTTGGCCGACCCGCGAAGAACCCGGTAGGAGCGCCCTAGTCACGCAGATCGTCCGCCGAAAGCCCCGCAGCTCGGGGCCATCGGGCGCGCTGCGTTTGCATGTGAAGGGGCGTCTCATGCCGGCGTCGTGTGCGTCGTCGTCCATCAAAAGCAGGAGCCCGGAAGATACGATCCCGAGCGACTTCCATCCTCGCTCGTCCGTGCGTCCGGCTCCCCTCGACAACCACGCCGAGACGCTCCCGGCGCCGCCCGCGCGTGAGAGCCACCCGACGGTCCCCTACGAACGCTCGTCCCCCAAGTCCTGGTTCGCCAGCGGCAAACGCCGGAAGCTGCCGCGGCTCGACCTCGACGAGGAGAGCACCGAGAGCGGGCGGCCGAAACCCGAGTGGTGCGTGGAGATCGGCGCGGATCTCCAGGCCATGACCACGTTCGAGCTCTGGATGGCGCTCGCGCGGGGCGAGATCGGGGCGGAAGCTTCGGTCTGGCGCGACGGCATGGATGGCTGGGAGCGCGTCGCGGAGATCCCCGAGCTCGCGTACGCGCTCGCCGATTCGGTCTCGTTCGATCCGCCGCTCGTGACGCCCGCGCCGCTTTACGGAGGCACGATCAAGCCGCCGCGGGGCGAGGCGAGGACGCCCCTCACGTTCGCCTCGACCGAGGCGCAGACGGGAGATCCGCCGCGCGTCGGGTCCGAGGGGGAGGAGCAACGGTCGGAGCCGATCTCGTTACCCCTGCGGACGTGGTCGATCGGCCGCAAGGTCCGGTCGGGCCTTTTGCCAGCACGGCAAGGAGGGTTCGCTTTTGCCCTCGGGTGTGTCTTGGCGGTGGCTGCCGTGGGTCTCGCGCTCGTGCATCGAGGGATCGCGCCGTCGGCCTTGTCCGGGCAGGCGGGTGCCTCGGTGCCGACCCTCGTGGTCGGAGCCTCGGAGCTGGTCTCGAAGGTGGGGCAGAGGACGGCTGAAACCGTGCGACGCGCGGAGCCGACCCTCGTGGCGCCCCCGCCGCCCTCCGCGCGCCACCATACCGACCCTGGCCAGCGACGGTCGCGGCGGGGCGTGCGGCGG
>JANMGF010000959.1:0-1925 GCA_031374535.1 Polyangium sp. (in: bacteria) | reverse complement strand
GACGTCGTCGCCTCTGGCGGATCACTCTCCCTCGCGCAGACGCTCCAGGGCGGCGGCGCGGGCCCGGGCGAGCACCTTCTTTCGGTCTGGAGCGGCAAGACCGGCGCGATGCTCCCCGGCTCGCCTTTCCTGCTCGAGGACTTCACGTTCTTCAACAACCACGCGATCGCGGATCTCGACGGCGACGACTACCCCGAGATCATCACCGGCTCGGGCGGTTATTTCCTCCACGCCTACGACGGCTGCGGCCGCGAGCCCGCGGGTTTTCCCAAGTTCACGGGCCAGTGGATCGCGTCGACGGCCGCGGTCGGTGATCTCGACGGAGACCAGAAGCTCGAGGTCGCGGCCGGCACGCGGAGCGGCTTCTTGTACGTGTGGCATACGCGCGGCCGCACCGACGGCGTGATCGCGTGGGAGAGCTACCACCACGACAACCGCAACACGGGCAACCTCGACGTCCCGCTCGATCAGGGCACGCTCTTGAAGGCGAAGGCCCCGCTCACGGTCGACACCTGCGAGATCGCCCGCCTCCCTCGACTTCTCGAGGCGGCCGGCGGCAGTTGTGATTGCCGGACGACCGGCCTCCGTCGGGACGAGCGCGCGGCGGGCTTCTTTTTCCTGGGCCTTCTCTTCGTGCTGGCGAGGCGGCGGTCTCCGCGCGACTAGGCTACATTCGCCGCGTGGCGCCTCCTGTCCGTATCTACCTCTCCCCCGGCATGTTCGGCTTCGCGCGGCTCGCGTCGTTCGAGTACTTCGAACACCTCGTCGCCGCCCTCGAAGAACGCTTCCGCCAGCGCGGCCGCCACGCCATCGTCCAGGTCTGCGACGTCCATCCGACCGCCAGCGTCTGCCGCCGCGCGGCCAAGCTCGCGCACATGATCGCCACCACCTCCGGCGAGGACGACAGCCCCATCCACGTGATCGGCCACTCGACGGGCGGCCTCGACGCGCGCCTCGTCGCCTCCCCCACCGCGCGTTTGCCCGGCGTCACCCGCAAAGACCTCACGTGGCTCCCGCGCCTCGCCTCGATCACCACCGTCAACACCCCGCACTACGGCACCCCGCTCGCCGCCTTCTTCGCGACCGTCAGCGGCCAGCGCATGCTCTACGCGATCTCCGCGCTCACCGTCACCGCGCTCAAGCTCGGCGCCCCACCCCTCGCCGCGACCTCCGCGCTCGTCGCGGCCTTTGGTCGTCTCTCGATCGGCAACTTCGAGCTCGAGATCGTCAACCGCACCGTCGACGCCGTGGCCAAGGTCCTCGACGAGGCCTCGAGCCGTGAGCTCCGCACGTGGCTCGATCACCTGCGCACCGATCAAGGCGCCATCGTGCAGCTCATGCCCGAGGCGATGGATCTCTTCCAGGCCGGCGTCGAGGATCGACCGGGCGTGCGGTACCAGTGTGTCGCGACGTATGCGCCATCCAACGCCGTGAAGGACTGGCTCGCCGCGTTGCGTTCTCCCTGGAGCGCGATGAGCGCGACGATCTTCACCGCGCTCTACAACCTGACGAGCCGCCTCGACGACCGGTATCCCTGCGCGGCGGCCGACGGCTCGGCGCAAGCGAAGCTCAAGGCGATGCTCGGCGAGGCCCTTCCCGAGACGGCGAACGATGGTGTCGTTCCGTTGACCTCCCAGATCTGGGGCGACCTCGTGTGGGTGGGCAAAGCGGACCACCTCGACATCGTGGGCCACTTCCCCGGCGCCGGTGGACACACCGACTGGCTCGCGAGTGGCGCGCGTTTCCAGCGCGTGCGATTCGACGTGGTGATGGATCGGATCGTCTCCGGCATGGTCGTGGGTGAAGAGCTTCGGGACGCGCGCTCGCCTCTGTCCGAGCGGGCGCCGAAGAGCGCGTTCGGCGGGTCTTGATGGCGCGCCGGGGCGTTGCCCCGGACCCCACCAGGGGTTGTCCACCCCTGGACC
>JANMGF010000897.1:0-1826 GCA_031374535.1 Polyangium sp. (in: bacteria) | reverse complement strand
GCGCCGCAGGCGCGGTCGGCACCGACGGTGGGCTGGATCCGGACGCTCGGAAGCGCCGGATCCTGCGGCGCGGAGCGGTCGGTAGCGCGGCTTCGCCGGCGTCGCAGACCACTTTGTCCGACGCGGGTACCATCCAGCGGGTGACACGCGGCAGGCCGCTCGTCACCCAGGGCGACCCCGCGAACTCGATCGTCATGCTCGGCAGCGGACGCGTCCGCCTGGTCCGCGCGCTGAACGAAGGGCACACCCTCTCGCTCGGCTACCGCGGAGCCGGCGATCTGCTCGGCGAGGCCGCGCTCGGCGGCGTGCCGAACCACCGCGAGAGCGCGATCGCCACGGAGGACGTCGAGGCGCTCGTCGTGCCGATCGCCACGATCCGCGGGCTCATGGCCTCCGATCAGGCCTTCGCGCACGCCCTCGTCGGCGCGCTCGTCGAGCGCAACGCGGAGACCGAGGAGCGGCTCGCTTCGATGCTCTTCCGCAACGTCGAGGCGCGCCTGGCGGAGTTCCTCCTCAAGGCAGCCCAGCGCTGGGGCATCCCCGACCCGCGCGGCGTCCTGATCTCGGCGCCGTTCACGCACCAGGAGATGGCCAGCATGATCGGCTCGACCCGCGAGACCGTGACGCTCACGCTCGGCGAGCTCCGCCGCAAGGGCATCATCGAGGTCGACCGCCGTCGCATCGTGGTGCTCGACCGCGAAGGCTTGAAGACGCGTACGTAGTCACGGTGGGGGGCGCCGGTCGGCCGCACTGCGGCCTTCCTCTGCCCCCCACGCCCCCCGCAGGGGTCGACCTGCACGCAGGTTCGAGAGCGCAAGTTCTTCTGAACGCGCGTTCGCCGCCTTTCTACGCCCTCCTTACATCGTTACGCTCGTTCGAGCGCTCCCTCCTCTGAAACGCGTCTCCCCTTGACCTCGTCCACGCGGGCGGGCAGGGGAGAGCCGTCTTCAGCGGGGACGCTTGGTCGGCGTACGTGACGGCGCGCGACCTCCGAGCTTCAGCCGGCGCTTCACCGCGACCTTCTGCCGCTCCTTGTACTTCGCGTGGCTCGCGTCGCCGAGCTCGTTGGCCGCCTCGGTCTCGCGGTCGATGAGCTGGAACTCGCAGAGCACGAAGACGATGGGCCCGAGCGCCCACGCGGCTGGCGGCGCAAGCTCCATGATCTCGGGCGGCAGCCGCACCGGCAGATCCACGACGAAGTGGATCACGCGATAACTCTGATCGCTGAAGCTGTTGTTGCTGAGCGTGAGGCCGTCATCCACGCCCACCTGGAGCTCGCGCAAGAGCGTCCGCAGGAACGGATGGCGCTCGCAGTAGCTGCGGAAGTGGAAGATCGTGTTCGTGCTCTGGCCCGGCACGACGTAGTTGAACGGAAAGAGCCGCTCCGACAGGTAAAGCAAGGTCGGCAGGATGTCGTCCGCGTCCCGCGTCACGATGCGGAAACGCAGCTTGTCGTAGATCGCCGCCGCGGTCGTGTCGGTCTTCGAGAGAAGCTTCGTGTAGAGCGAGTCCTTGTTTTTCCGGCCGCCGATGAACTCGGTGATGGGAAAACCCGCCGCGAGCATGCCGCCCACGATCCGGTAGACCTTCTCCTCCACCAGGTGAAAGACATCCTGGTCGGACATCGGGATCGAGAAGAGCAGCTCGCGCCCCTCGAGGTGGTGGATGATGTGCATCGACTTCAGGATCGTGCAGGCGCAGAGCTGCCTGTGACCCTTACCCGAGGCGAGCACCAGCATCTCCTCCACGGAGGCGCGGGCGACGGGCTTGGGGATCGGGAACTCGAAGTGCCGCCGGAGATAGGCGATCGCCTCGTTCTTGATCGC
>JANMGF010000864.1:0-1184 GCA_031374535.1 Polyangium sp. (in: bacteria) | reverse complement strand
GCACCGCCACCTGGGGCGCGAACAGCGACGCCAACACCCAGCCCTTCTCGCGCAGCTACGCCGGCCGCGACTGGCTCTTCTCCCACAGCGGAAGCCTTCGCCACCGCGCCCCGCGCAGCGAAAGCCAGAAGGGGTTTTTCGAACCCACCGGCTCCACCGACAGCGAGCTCATCTTCTGCGAGCTGCTCGCCTTCTTCGCCGCGAATGGCTTCCGCAGCATCGGCGACGCCGACCCCGCCGCCGTGCGCAGCTTCTTCGAACGCTGGGCCGAGCACGGCAACATGACCTCCGTCCTCACCGACGGCCGCGATCTGCTCGCCTACGCCGACGCCCGCGGCGAAGGCCCTCTCCACGTCGGCCGCGTCCTTCCGCCCTACGAAACCCTCCTCCTCGAAGACGACGACCTCGCGCTCGATCTCGGCCGCCGTGGCATCAAGGCGCGCAAGGGCACCCTCGTCGCCTCGAACCCGCTCACCGGCGTCGGCGCCTCGTGGTCCGCCTTGAGCCCCGGCCACCTCGTCGTCCTCCGCCAGGGCGCCGTCCTCCACGAGATCGGTCCCGCCGCGTCACCCGCCGGCGTCACCACGTTCGCCGCAGGCCGCGAGCTCGATCGACCCAAGCCCGCCGAGCCGCGCCGCCTCTCCCTCCGTCATCGCACGGTCTATCGTTACGAGAGGCCCGTCGAACGCAGCTCGCATCTCCTTCGCCTCACCCCCGCGCACGATCGCCTCCAGACCTTGCACGCTTGCTCCGTCACGCTCTCCGTCGACGGCAAGGAGCGCGACTACGACGACGTCTTCGGCAACCGCGCGCGTAAGGTCGTCCTCTCGCAGCCCTACACCGAGCTTTCGATCGACGCCCGCTCCGAGGTCAGCCTGCTCGACACCGAGCCCTTCTGCTTCCGACCCTTCCACACGCGCAGCACCATCCCGCTCGTGTGGATGCCCTGGCAGCGGCAGGTCCTTCAGCCCTACCTCCTGCCCCCCGAGCTCCCCGAGAGCCAGCTCGAAGACCTCGCCAACTACGCGATGAGCTTCGTCGAGCGCAACGACTACGACCTCGTCGACACGCTCCTCGATCTCAACCGCACCATCCATCGCGAGTACGAGTACCGCAAAGGATCCACGAGCTTCTCGACCACGCCCTGGGAGGTCCAGACGCGCCGCATCGGCGTCTGCCAGGAC
>JANMGF010000855.1:0-15712 GCA_031374535.1 Polyangium sp. (in: bacteria) | reverse complement strand
CGCCATTCTTCAAGCTATCACACGCTGGACCATAAAAGATGACCTGGTTCTTGGCCAGATCGTAGTCCCAGCCGTTCATCTTCGTGTTGTCGCGCATGACCTCGGTCGTGTTGTCGAAGAAGACGTAAATCTCGTTCGGATCCGGCGGGACCGTGTCGAGCGTGTATGCGCACGAGAGCGTCTTCTTGGCGATGGTCGCGAGGGCGACGTCGAGGCTCGCCTGGTCGGAGGCGTCGTAAAACTGGTTGGCCCCGGCGGCCGGCGCGCCGCCTGCGTTGGCGAATTTGTTCATCTGCACGGGATCGACGCCGGCCCCGAAGCCAATCACGAACGTCGGGATCCCTCGCATGTCGAAGAGGGTCTTGATCGTGGCCTCCGTGACCGAGTCAATACCGCACCCGGCGGATTCTTTGCCGTCCGTGATGAGCACGGCGTAGCTGTCGCGCTCCAGATCATCAAAACCGACCTCCGTCGCGGCCTGCTGCATGGCCGTCTGGATGTTCGTCACGCAGGGGCCATCCGGGAAATACTTGTCGGCCTTCACGAGCGCCGCCGTGAGGAGCTCCTGAATGGCCGCCTCATTGCCCGGGCCGACGGGAATGGGGATCGCGTCCTGCTGGCAGTTCGGGGTCACGAGGTCCGGGAAAAGCGTGAGACCAAAACGGATCTTGCTCACGTAATCGGTCGTCATCTTGTTGATCGCGGCGACCGAGATGTCCCACTTCGTCACGTTGCCGACGAGCGCCGTCATCGAGCAGGATCGATCGAGCACGATCAGCATGTTCGGCGGGACCGTATCGACCTTCGCCTCCTGCGCGCCGCACCCGCCGCCCGGCACACACGCCTTCGTCGCCGCGTCGCACTGCATGCCGGCTTTGCAATCGCCGTCGCCCGCGCATGTGCCCGGATCGATACACGTGCTCACCGCGCTGCAAATCTGCGGCAGGGCACACGCCGGATTGCAGCCGATCGTGCCTGCGCCTCCGCCCGCGCTGCCCCCGCCCGTGCCGCCCATCCCGCCCGCGGACGACGCGCCGCTCCCGGACGACTCGCTCGATCCGGCGCCGCCGCAGGCCGACGCGATCACGAGGCCCACCATCCCCACCAGAGAAACCCAGGTCGATGACGAAAATCGATGTTGCATGGCATCGGAGAATACCCGATCCGTCGGCGCAATGATAGGCGTGGCGGTTGTGCTCGCCGCGCGGGACTGATATTCTCCCCGGAGTGGACCCTCTCGATTCGCCCACGCCGCGCTGGGAAATAGGCCGTCACGTTGTGCGGTGGGAGCGGCCGGATCTCGTCCTCGTCGCCTTCCGCGGCCCCTCGACCGCCGCCGACGCCGAACGGATCAAGACGATCTACATCGAGATCAGCGAACGAGCGGGTCCCTTCGACGTGATCTTCGACGTGAGTGATCTCGCTCTGGAGCCAGGCGCGCGGGCGGCCTGGACCCACGGGGACAAACCTTATCCGCTCCGCCACGTGGTCGTCTTTGGCGCGAACTTCGCGGCGCGCACGATGGTCATGACGGTCTACCGGGCAGGCCGGCTCATCGCGCCCGCGCGTTTCCCGTTCCAGATCGAGTTCGCGGCGACGGAGGAGGAAGCACGGGCCCGTATTCGGGGGCGCGTCAGCTCGCCGACGGCGTAAATTCGAGCGTCTCCACGACGACGCGCCCGGGCGCGCGGAGATCCATCGCGGTGACGGGTTGTTTTTGCGAGACGAGGTCGTCAATCTGGCGGGCGATGGGGTCGGCTTCGAGGGCGCGATCGGAGAAGATGACGAGGATCTTCACCTTGCCCTCGCGGGGCGGGATGCGGAAGACGTTGCCGGCGATGGGCGCGGCCGCCGGACAATCGGGCGAGAGTTTGTCGTCGAGCATGGTGAGGTGGCGGATGGGGCCCCTCTCGGCGACGGTGAAAACGAGGCAAAAAGGCGGCTGGCCTTCGGAGGGCACGAGCTCGATGTGGGCCGGGCCTTTGTGGACGAGCGTGACGCGCTGGGATGACGAAGACGGCGCGGGCTTCTCGCAGCCGCCCAGGGCGACGAGCGCGACCAGGGCGAGGATGGGTCCCCTCATGGCGAAGGGTCTACCGCGCCCGCGCGGCCCGCGCAAAGGCCCTCAGAACGTGACCACCGTCCGGATCGACTTGCCCGCGTGCATGAGGTCGAACGACTCGTTGATCTTCTCGATCGGCAGGACATACGTGATCAAGTCGTCAATGTTGATCTTCTTGTCCATGTACCAGTCGACGATCTTCGGCACGTCCGTGCGGCCCCGCGCTCCGCCGAAGGCGCTGCCTTTCCAGACGCGCCCCGTGACGAGCTGGAACGGGCGCGTCGCGATCTCCTGACCTGAAGCCGCCACGCCAATGATGACGCTCGTGCCCCAGCCCTTGTGGCAACACTCGAGCGCCTGGCGCATGACCTCCACGCTGCCGACGCATTCGAACGAAAAGTCAGCGCCGCCGTCCGTGAGGTTCACGAGGTACGGCACGAGGTCTCCCTCGACCTCCTTCGGATTGACGAAATGCGTCATGCCGAACTTCTCGGCCATCTCCTTGCGCGCCGGGTTCAAGTCGACGCCGATGATCATGTTGGCGCCCGCCATCCTCGCGCCCTGGAGGACGTTCAGGCCGATGCCGCCCAGGCCAAACACGACGACGTTGTCGCCGGGCGATACCTTGGCCGTGTAAATGACGGCGCCGAGGCCGGTGGTCACGCCGCAGCCGATGTAACAGACCTTCTCGAACGGCGCGTCCTCGCGGATCTTGGCGACGGCGATCTCGGGCAATACGGTGTAATTGGCGAACGTGGACGTGCCCATGTAATGGTGCACGACGGTATCGCCGATCTTGAAGCGGCTCGTGCCGTCCGGCATGAGGCCCTTGCCCTGGGTCGCGCGGATGGCCTGGCAGAGGTTCGTCTTGCGCGAGAGGCAGAATTTACATTGGCGGCACTCGGGCGTGTAGAGCGGGATCACGTGATCGCCCTTCTTCACGCTCTTCACACCGGGGCCTGTGTCGACGACGACGCCCGCGCCCTCGTGGCCGAGAATCGAGGGGAAGATACCCTCGGAGTCCTTGCCCGAACGTGTGTAATCGTCGGTGTGGCAAACACCGGTCGCCTTGATCTCGACGAGGACCTCGCCTTCCTTGGGGCCCTCCAGATCGACGGTCTCGATGCTCAGCGGCGCGCTCGGTCGATGCGCGACCGCGGCTTTGATCTTCATGGTCTCGTCCTCCGGCCTCGAACAACGCGGGCCTTCCCGGCGCCCGCGCGCGTCTCCCGCATGGTAGCCGCGCGCGGGTTCGTCGGCGCAAGAAAAAATCGTCCGGGGAAACTCGAGCGCTCGTGTCGTCGTGCAGCGAAGCGCCGTTCGCGACCTACGGCGTGGATCCATCCGGCGGCGGCCCCGGCGGCGGAAACGAGCCGTGTCCCCTTCGCTTGCGTTTCTCGGAGAACTCCTGGAAACGCACCCGCTGCGTCGTATCGAGCACCTCGGCGATACGCTCGTCGGTGCGCTTGCGTAACGCCTCGAGCTCGTCGCGGCACGGCTTCATCGTGCGGTCGAGATCGCCGTCGGTCTCGCGGAAGATGGCCTCGATCTTCGTCACCTGATCGGCCGTGAGATCGAGGTGCCGGCGCATGGACTCGACGCGCATCTGGGCGCGCACCTCGCCCGGGGGGCCGCCGAAGCGGGAGCGAAGCTCGTAGAGCATGTACGCGCGCGTCGCGCCCGCGCCGGCGACGCCGCCGAGCACGAAGACGCCCGTGAGCACGGCGAGCGGCAAAAGGCGGGATTTCATTCGTCCACCTCGATGGCGGCCACGGCCTCGAGGACGGCCGAGTCGTACACGCTCTCGGCTTTTAACGCCACGCGGGCCTCGGCGCGCACGAGGCCGTCGAAGCGTGGCTCGCGTGGCTCGTCGGAGGGACGCTCGCGGCGCTTTCGCAGGAGGTCGACGCACGCGTTCGTCACGATCCGGTAGAGCCAGGTCTCGAGCTTCGCGCGGCCGTCGTAGCGCCCCTCCGAGAGCGCGCGGAAGGCGCTCGCGTAGGCGTCCTGGAGCGCGTCCTCGGCGTCGGCGAGGTTGCCGACGAGGCGCGCCGCGAGCCGGTAGAGCGGCACGCGCGTGTGGTCGACGATCGGCCGGAAGGCCAACGCGTCTCCACTGGCCACGCGCGCCGCGACGAGCCTCAGATCCACGGTCATGAACGCGGGTGACTCTACCGCGAGGGCGGGGCCTGCGTCTCGCCGTGTTCGTGGTGCCCGTGTTTCCCGCCGAAAGGCCCCATCCGCGGCCCCTCCTCGATCCGCTGCGCGAGCGCGCTCCGCTGCGCGTCGTCGAGCACCGGCACGATGGCCGAGAGCGCCTTCACCATGTGCCCGAGGTGCGCGCCCATCGGCGGCCGCGCGTCCTTCGGGGGCAGGAGCGCCTCGGCGTCGAGCTTGTCGCCGCGGAACGCTTCGAGCGCCGCCTTCGCGCGGGCGCGCTTCTCCTCGTGTTTCTTCGCGAACGCCTCGCGGTCCATCCCCTCGGGCTTCGCGGGCCGCGACGCTTCGAGCGCCGCGTGGCTCTGCGTGCGTTGCTCCTCGCGCAGATCGAGCCCGCGCAGGAACGTCCCCATCGGCCCGTGCTCGCCGCGCGGCCCGTGTTTCGCGCCGTCCTCGGGACCGTGGTGGCGCATGTGTTTCCCGCCCTCGGGCCCGTGCTTCGCCATCCGCTCCTCGACGTGCGCGACGAGCGCCGCGCGTTGCTCGGGCGTGAGCGTCGCGTGGAGCGTGCCGAGCGCCTTCGCGACCGCCGCGCGCCGCTCGCTCGCCACCTTCTCCACGTCGCCGAGCTTCGCCGACGCGGCGGCCTCGTCGATCTTCCCGGCGCGCACGCCGTCGGCGAGCGCCTTGTGGAACGCCTTCCGATCGGCCTCGTGCGTATCGTCGAGCGACGCGAGCGCGCCCTCGATCGTCTTGCGTTGCGCGTCCGTGAGCTCGAGCGCGCGGAGCGCGGCGCCGATGAACTCGTGGCCGCCGTGAGGACGACCGAACTTTCCGCCGTGGCCGTGCGGGCCGGCCTGCGTCTCCTGCGCGGCCTCGGCGGCCGAAGCGACCTCTTCGTCCCCTTCGGAGACGGGACCTGCCGACGCGCAACCGCCCAGGGCGAGGGCGAGGGCGAAGGGGAGGGGCGCGAAGCTCTTCAAAGAACGGGGGAACATCATGGGATCTCCTCGGCCTCGCTTGCGATGCAGCAGCGAGGTCTCGATCCAGTGGACGGGGCGAGGCGGGGAGGCCCTACGCGGGCGACCGAAATTTTCCTGGCCGATGTAAAAGCTGGGACGGAGGACGTCCCAGGCGAGGAGGCGCTCCATTTTGGATCGCCCCCGCTCCGTTTCGGATCACCCCGAGGTCTCCCCGGATCTCGCGGATGCCTCGCCGCTTTTCCCGGACCCCTCGCGGGACTTCGCGGGTGTCTCGCCAGGTTTCGCGGGCTGCTGGCGGGATTTCGCAGGCGCCTCGCGGGATTTCGCGGGCGCCTCGCCGGATTTCGCAGGCGACGCGCAGGATTTCGCAGGTGACGCGCGGAATTTCGCAGGCGCCTCGCGGGATTTCGCAGGCGACGCGCCAGGTTTCGCGGGCAGCTCGTGGGATGTCGCGGGTGCCTCTCCGCCTTTCTCACGCGGCGCTCGCCCTTGGCATGCGTCCTGCGAAGGCTTCGCGACGAACACGACGCCGCCCCTACCACCGCGTCGAGGGAGGATTCGCCATGCATGCGCTTGCCATCGTGAACAGCACGCTTCCGCGCCGGGACTTCACTGCCATCACGCAGCTCGGCCTCAAAGCGTTGACCCTCACCCAGGAGCACGCCGCCGCGCTTGCTCCGCGGCTCCCACAGGGCTTGGTGGAGGGCCTCTCGAGCGACATCGCGGCGCTCGGCGACGTCGTCCCCGACGCGAAGCGAGCCCGCAGCGAGGCCACCGCAGCGACGAGCGCGCAAAACGTAGCGCTCGAGCGAGGATTTGCGCGCGCGAGCGCGATCCGCACCGCCGTCCGCCGCGCCAAGGCGCCCGCCGACGTGAAACGCGCCTATGGCGTCGGCCAGAAAGTCAAGAAGACATGCGTGCGCGACGTGAAAGCCGCGATCCAGCAGATCCTCGAGCGTGCCAAGGAAAAGCCGGCCGAGGCCGAGGCGCTCGGAATCGTGAAGAAGGACATGGAATCGCTCACCCAAGCGCTCGCCGCGATCACGGACGCAGACGCGGTGCAGGAGCAAAAACGCGCGACCGCGCCGCTCTCGACACAAGAGCGAAATCGGACAGGCCATCGAATCCTGGCCGCCGTCGCGCGCATCGAAGGCGCAGGCCGCATTGAATTCGCCGACGACGAGGCCAAACGCGCGCGCTTCGAAGCGCTGGGGGGAAAACCGCAGGGGAGGCGGAAGCGGGAGGCAGGGAAAGGCGTGGCGAAGGGAGTGGAGGCGGGGGTGCCCTACGAGTCGAGTCATTCTGAAGGCGGAATCCAGGCCGCTGCTGGAGCTCATTCAGCATTGGGCGGAGACAACGACGAATAGCGCTTGCGTGGTGATCGCTCGACGATTCCTCGTGCGAAAAGGTGGGGACGTTCACGCGTTCGGGCAACCGGCTCGACAAGGAGCCGCGTGATCCCCGGAGGCCGTCGGCCTCGCGGGGAAAAATTTCCACGAACGGCGCGGCCGGGTGGTACCCTCATGTTCGCCTTTCGACTGTGTACCGAGGGACCCGATGAGTCGACGACAGGTACGATCAGTCACGCACGTTGGAGACCAGGAGACCATCCGCGGGGCTTACGATACGTCCGGAGGTCGCCCGCACCACTTGACGCTTCGGGTCACCAGCGACGACTTCTTCGCGACCTACAGGCTCGATCTCGGCCGTACCCTCCTCGTGGGGCGCTCGCGCGAGGTAGACGTCTGCATCGAGCACGGCGAGGTCTCGCGGCGCCACCTGTTGCTCCGCACAGGACCCCCGCTCCGCGTCGAGGATCTGGGGAGCTCCAACGGCACGACGGTCCGGAGCAATCGGCTGAGCCCGCGCGAGGCCGTCGAGATTTCATCCGGAGATCTCGTCCGGATAGGTTCGCTCGTCCTGCTATTTCAGTTGGACGAGGCCCGGCCAGAGCGCGAAAACAGCGCATCGTCGACACATTCACCCGCCATGGGGAAGCTCTACGAGCTGGTCGACAGGGTCGCCCCCGCGCGAATCAACGTGCTGATCCACGGCGAGACGGGGGTCGGGAAAGAGGTCGTCACCGAGGCGATCCACGCGCGCTCGTCGCGGGCCGACAAGCCGTTTGTCAAGCTAAACTGCGGCGGTTTCTCGGAGACGTTGCTCGAGAGCGAGCTGTTCGGGCACGAGAAAGGCGCGTTCACGGGTGCCACCCATACGAAGCCGGGGCTCCTCGAGTCCGCCGAGGGCGGGACGGTGCTCCTCGACGAGATCGGCGAGCTGCCGATGTCGCTTCAGGTGAAGCTCTTGCGCGTCCTGGAAGAGCGCCGCGTGAGGCGCGTCGGTGGACTCACGGATAGACCGATCGATGTGCGGTTCGTGGCGGCGACGCACCGCGATCTGGCGGGGGAGGTCGCTCGGGGGACGTTCCGTCAAGATCTGTATTTCCGCCTGAACGGCATCACGCTGAACATCCCGCCTCTGCGCGAGCGGGTCGAGGAGATCGAACCTCTGGCGGAGAAGTTTTTGGCGCACGTGTGCGCTCAGGAGGGTCGGACCCGCTCGCTCACCCTGTCTCCCGAGGCGCGGAGGCTCCTGCTCCGCCACCGCTGGCCCGGCAATGTCCGGGAGCTGAAGAACGTGATGGAGCGAGCGGCGCTGCTCGTTCGGGGCGATGTCATCATGCGCGACGACCTGCCCGCGGAGTGGATGGAGGCCGGCGTGGAGTCGGCGAGCGGCGAGGGCTGGGTTGAAGACATCGCGCAGGCCCCGGTCTCGCAGCCGCCGGAGCGGCGGACGCAGCCTGACCAGCCCGCTGTGCCGCCGCCTCCGCCGTCGTGGAACTCGCGCGGCAAGGCGAACACCGTCGAACGACAGGCCATCGTGGACGCGCTGGAGCAGTGCGCGGGGAACCAGACCAAGGCCGCGAATCTCCTTGGGATCTCGCGCGGGACGCTGCTCTCGCGGCTCTCGCTCTACGGGTTGCCGCGACCGCGTAGTACGGGGCGTCGGTCGGACGAAGAGCCTGAAGAATAGGCGCGTGGAGGGAGCCTGACGGACGCTGCGGCGTCGAGGGGCCCCACTTCACCCGCTGCGTGGTCTCGCCGAGGCCGCGCGTGCCACGCGCCGAGGCTCAGGGCAAATTCATCGGATACACGTCCGTGTTCTTCCGTCGGACGGTGACGACGAAATCGGTGCTGTTGCTACCGCAATCCGTGTAGTTGCCGGCAGCACTCCTCGATGCGCACGCGACATCACATGGTCGGACGTTATTGTTCGCGGGGTTAATGTTATTGAAATAAATCGTAGGCGTCCCTACAATGCACCATTGGTAGTTGCTTTCTTGCGGGAAATCGAAGCCTTGGCAAGCGCGATTCATCAGGCTCACATTAGCGCCCCATACTGTGGAGTTGTATGCCCAGTTCGTCGAATCAGGAGCATAACAGCCGTTGACGTCTTCGTAAGGAGTAGAAAAAATGTTCCCCCAATAGGCCCCCTCCACACGGTCATAACCGGATGCTGCCTTTGTTAGATTCATGCTCGGTGCAGCCGAAGCTAGATCGATCTTGATTTCTTCGCTCGAAAAGTTGGTCATGGCGATCACGCAGGCCGACACCTTGGATTGACAGGCGCCCGTGCAGGCACTGGTTGCCCATTGAGAGTGCACACCAGCATGCCCTTGTATGGTCCACTGTCCCCCCGGACTCGAGGAACAGGGAAACGTCACGGATTGAGTCGGTGTCAGAGCGCACTGAACTATCTGCTTGAGCACGGCGGTATTTCTCCTCGGTGCCGTGCCGCCGCACACCTCATTCTTGATGGCTGTCGACAAGTCGGCGCTATTGAGCGGAGAGTCCACCAGGTCGGTCGCGTGGGTCCTGAGAAGCTCCACACGATCAAGGCCCCTGATATAGGATGTGCTGAGCCCGTTCTCGCCATTCGGATTACCACTGGCTGCCAGGGAAACCTCATCGATGTTGCCTTCGGAGTCCATCTCCTCGATCGGGCCCGTGCAGGCGGTCAAGACGAGGGCGGCACCGGTGATCACGAACGTCGATAGTTTCTTCATGGACCTACTCCTTGTTCACGCTGCTTCGAGGCGCTCTCGGTCGTGTGGGCGCAGGGTTGCGCGGAGAGTGCCCGCATGAAGCATCGTACCACAACGGTGATATCGTGGGGAACACGAAAAAGCTGGAAAATTCTCGTTACGTGAAGCACTTACCCACAGTGCGGGATGGTTCACCGCAGACGGGCAGGGTTGCCCTCTGAAAGGCTCTTTGCCTCGTCGCGGAGCAAACGCACGCGCTCCGGAAGCAACGGGTTTCTCCCGAGCGCCCGCGAAAGGGTCGAGAGCGCGATTGCCGCAGCGGCCTTGCGCTGGTTTCCTTCCTTCGAACGGGCACGGAGCAGCTCCAAGGTCCCCTTCGCCGCGAGCGCGAGCGGCATGTCGGCGACAGCCTGAAGCGCAGCGTCGGCCGCATGCAGACCCTTCTGGATCTCTTCGTCGATGTCCACCCGCAGACGTCGCGCGTATTCTGCACGCACGGTGTGAAGCTCCGCCTGGGCCACGAGAACCTCTGCATTGGGCACCTTTTTGTTGGTCGCTGGCAAGAGCGCCGCGCGCGCACTGGCCACGAAAGGTGTGGGGTCGTCTCCTTTCGTTGCAGCATGACGCGCAGCAGTGATTTCCAGTCGAGCGAGCTCTGCCCGCAAGATCACCTCTGTGGGGTCGAGTTCTATGCCGCGGCGCAAGGCTGCGCGCCCTCGCTCGAGGGTGCCCATGGCGTCTATCCCTGCGCGAATCTCGTGCGAGGCCCGCAGATGGTATACCTCGCCTTGCGTGGCGTAAACGTATGGCCAGTCAGACAAGTCGGTCAACGCAGTGCGAAGATCATCTTCGATCCGGGTGATGGTTTGTTTCGGATCGCGTCCCGAAAGGAATTCATAACGAGCAATGTAGGCCAAGAGCGAGGCCCTCCTGAAATAGCCGACTCCGAATGCGGGCTGCATCTGAATTGCACGATTGCTACTCTCTATCCCCTGTTGCGCATGGGCCGTGGGGTCCTTGCCGAACATCAGCGCGTAACGAGCGCTCTCCGTCATCAACAAGGCGATGCCCGTATGCGGCCACAAGTAGGCAGGGTCGAGCATCGCCGCTTGACCATAAAGCTTGGTTCCATGTTCAATGGACTCCCGAGGATCGATCCCCCGCTCTGCATCCGTTTGTGCGCGGAAAAGCCACACGTTTCCAGCGTCGTTCCAGGCCCAGGCCAGCGTCGGCTGGTGCTTGATCGCCTCGTCGAGGCTCTTGGTCGCCTCGTTCAGCAGAGGGGAAGGATCTTCGCCCGCGGAATGCGCGCTCTGAGCGAGTTTGCGATAGCTGTTCCCGAGCATGTCCCAGGTGATGCCGTCGTCGGGTGCGAAACGGAGCGCTGCCTTGCCGCTCTCGATGGCCTTCTCCAAGGTCGGGCGCAGATCCTCACCATGAGCGAGCTGGTAAACACCCACGTGCGAGTGCGCCCTTCCCCTCTTGGTATAGGCGTTGGCGCTCTCCGGGTTCGCCTTCAGCGCCTGTTCACATGCGGCGAGCGCCGCCTCGTACGCCTCCATGTTCAGTTTTGAGACATTGACATCGAACTCCAGGAGCTGAATCCAGGTTTCGGCCAGCGCCTCCTGAATCATCCCGTCGCTCCGGGCCATGTCCGCAGCGATCTTGTACGCCGCGATGCTCCTTGCAAACGCTCCGCGCGCATCGTTGGTCTGCCCCTGGTCCTTCGCCGCCATCCCCAGGGCAAACCGCGCATCGCCCTCCACCTTCTTCGCCTCGTACAGCCACGGAGCGACCTTCATCGCTTCCTCGGCCTTCACAAGCGCCTCCTCATAACGCTTCTCGTAGAGCGCCACGAGCGCCTCGATGTAAGCTTTCGACTCGACCTGCGTGCCCTCGCTCTGCCGCAAGTGCACAAGGGATGGATCCCGGTAGCTGCGCTCCGCCTCTTGTTTCTTCTCGTCGCGCAGTTTCTTGTCCGCGATTCGCTGGGCTTTGTCGAGTTCCTGCTCGTACAGCTTCCCGAGCGCCAGACCCAGCGCATAATGCACCTCCGGCCGGGCATAGCCGTCTGCGATGGCGAGCTCCAGGTTCGTCTTCGCCTCCGCATGACTCTTCAGCGCCAAGTGACCGCGCCCGAGCGCATAATGGGCAGGGCCGGCGCTATTCGAACCACCGGTCGCGAGCGTCTTCTCCAGAAAGCGCATCTGCTCCTGAATGACGTCTCTTTCTGCCGCCATGTCGTGCACCGGCAATGCGCTCGCGTACCTCAGGAAAAGCTCGATCTTGATGACCGTCTTGCCAAGCTCTTCAGCGAGCGCCTCGCGCCGCTGCGAAAGGATGCTCGCCCGGACCCAGAGGCCGACCGTCAAAAGCCCTGAAACCAGCAAGACGGAAGAGACGAGGACGATGGGCCAGTTCCGCCGCGCCTTCTTGTAAAGCAGATACGCGAGCGATGCCGGCTTGGCCACGATCGGCCCGGTGCGCTTTCGGCACCGCAAGAGATCCTCGCTCAGCGCGCGCGCCGATTGGTACCGGCGCGCCGGCTCCTTCTCCAGACATTGCAGCACGATGGTCTGCAAGTCCGGCGGGATCGACGGGTTCAAATCACGGAGCGGCGTTGGATCTTCGTTCGCCGCCTTCAACAAGACCTCGAGCTGCGTCTCGCCGACGAACGGCGGCCGGCCCGTGAGCAGCTCGTACAACGTCGCGCCCAGCCCATACACGTCCGTGCGAGCGTCGAGCTTCTTCGCCTCCCCCTTGATCTGCTCGAGCGCCATGTAGGACGGCGTGCCCACGGCGGACTCCGTCTGGGTCTGGCCATTCACGCCGCTCACCTCGCGGGCGAGGCCGAAATCCATGAGATAGGGGTGCCATTGGCCGTCTTCCTTGCGCTCCAGCATCATGTTGGAGGGCTTCACGTCGCGATGGATCAAGCCAATGCGGTGCGCCGCGTGCAGCCCCTCCGCGATCTTGGCCATGATCTCGAGCTTCTCATCGAGCGTCAGCGCGTCCCGCATGCGCTTGAGCGTCGGACCCTCGATGAGCTGCATCGCGATGTAAGGCTCGCCGTTGATCGCGCCTGCCTCGAAGATTTTACAGACGTTGTCGTGCTTGACCCGGGCCTGGGCTTGTGCCTCCTTGAGGAATCGCTCGATGAGCCCAGGCTCGTTATCGTGAAGCAGCTTCAGCGCGACATGACGCGCCAGCGTGTGATCCCATGCCTTGTATACGCGCCCCATCCCGCCCGCGCCGAGGACCTCGAGGATCTCATACCGGTCCTCGACGGGCGCGGCGAACCCGCCGCTCGGCGGACCGCTGCTGCCGTCGCTGCTGCCCCTGGGGGTTGGAATGTGGCGGGAGGAGCGCGGGGCGCCGACGAATGTGGCAGGAGGCATCCGCTCGCGGCGGCCGGACACCGGCACGGTGGGGCCGGAGAGCGTCTGCGCGTCCCGATCCGTGTTGGGCGACGTAGCGGGAGAATCTGGATGGTCTGTGTCGGCGCGGTGAAGATCTCGGTTCATCCTTTGTCAACCCCGTGAATCATCGATCAGCCGCGTGACGTGGGTCAATAGTGCTCATGACAATCACGCCGGGAATTTCGCCTCCAGCGGCCTTACGCGGCCCCCCCTTCGCGCGTCGCGGCCGGGTCGTCGTTCGCGACGGGCGTGTCGCCATGCTCCGACAGACGGGGCGGTCGCGGGCATCCCGCACATCGTCGAGGGACTTGTCAAGCGTCTCGATGGCCCCGCAAGGCTCGCCGCCGGGATGCGCGCAAAGTCGCTCGTTCAGCTCCCGGGCACTTGAAGGTCAGCGCCAGGAAGCACGCGAATCAACAAGCAGAGGCGATTCGTGCAGATGTCTCGCATATCGAGGGCCGATCGCTCGAATACCCGGGCGGCGCTCGTCGTCCAGGGTCTCGGTCGCGAATCATGTCCGGCGACATGTTTCTCGTCGTGGGCCGGACGCGAAAGCTCGCCAAACGGATCGACTGGGACGGGACGGGACGAGGTGGGGGGGTCCCTACGCCGGGAGAGCGAAAATGTTCCGACTCATGCGCCGTTCGCCGCGCCCGTCTCCCCCGTTGTCTTCTTCTTGCGGGTCGTGCGGTCGAAGAGGCGCCGCGTCGCGATGGGCACGAGGCGCGGGATGGTCGGGTCCTGCTCGTGTGCGTCGTCGAACGCGCGCACGGTGAGCGTGAGCAGGAGCAGATTGACTCCGTCGGCCCGGTCGAGCGTGCCCTGGGTGATCTGCTTTCCTGCGGGCCTCGCGGTGGCGGCCTGCGCGGCGCTCGCGAAGGCGCTCGCCGCCTTTTCGAGTTTCTCGATGTAGGTCGTATCGAGGCGCATGAGCTTGGCGCGCTTCGCGAGGGCGGGACCTGCGTCCGCCGAAAGGAACCTCTTGGCAATCGCGACGAGCGCGCCGAGGCCACGCACGAGCGCGCCCGCGTCCTCGGCCGTGCCGACGGCTTGCTGCACTTCCTCCTGCGTGGCGGCGTCACTGCCGGCGACGGCAAGGAGCACACCATGGGCCTGGTCGCGTAGCCCGAGCGCCTTGTCGAACGCGTCGCGCAGGGCGGCTTCGAGCGTCGCGCGCGACGCGGCGCGCGCGTCCCCTGTTTCTTCGTGCGCGGCGACCATGACTTCGAGCCCGAGGGCCTCCTCTACGGCGACCGCGAGCAATTCGGGGGAGAAGCCGCGGAGCGTCTCCTTCTGGGCATCGGAAGCGGACTGCCAGAACGAATAGGCAT
The DNA here is from genome assembly GCA_031374535.1 of Polyangium sp. (in: bacteria). Lineage (GTDB taxonomy): Bacteria > Myxococcota_A > Polyangia > Polyangiales > Polyangiaceae > Polyangium. Next base: position 1,709 of record JANMGF010000855.1, on the reverse strand, counting down.
GGGCATAAAGCCGCCGCATGTCGGTGATCACGCGGGGCGAGGCGATCTTGTTGCCCTTGCCGACGAGCTGCGCTTCCGTGGTGCCGTCGAGCAGGGCTTCGAGGAGCGAGGGGTCGGGCTTGCCGAGAGCTGCAGCGATGTTTTCGAGGGTGTGTTCCATGCGGGTGGATCTCCGGGGCTACGGAAGATGCGAAACGCGTACGATGGGCGGGGAAGGGCGTAAAGGCCTGAGGGAGCTGTCGCAGAGGGAGGCGGATTTGTCATGTTCAGCACGTGGGCGCACCGCCTGCGCTCATTGCCAACGCATTAGAAATCATCATCGTCGTCGCGAGCCTCCCAGGTCAAAGGCGGAAGAGGCGTCTCACCGAGATCCCGCCATGGTTTGCACACGTCCGGACGTAGAGCCTGGCCGTCCATCGCTCGCTGGCTGAACGTGCATACTTCGACCTTCTCGCCGACATACATGTGCCCGTCGAAGCGGTAGCGTACATGCGCCAAGATCGGCGGACTGGCGCCGATCCAGTTGACGGTCACTTCGATAGCATGCAGGCGGCCATGCGCACCTCGCTCCGAGAGCGTCTCGCCTGGACTGCCGTAGCCCATGACGACTCCTGCAAAATGCCCGCATCTTCCTCGCCTGGCATATAATGCGTACACGCAGTTGCCCATGGTGTCGCAGTATTCCGGTGCAGTGACCGCCAAATCAGCCGTTCCGTCACCGTCGATATCCGGGCTGTTCTCCACTTCTGCCGCCCCGGGTTCGATGCCCTCGATATGATAGCCAACCGGGGGCGGGCCGGGCTGTACGCAGGGTCCTGGATACGAACGGGGGAGCCGACTGGCGGGCGGACCTGCCTGAATTCCATCTACTGTCTTCGGCGGTACCTTTGGAGGCGCGGACGGCCTCGGTGGCGACGTGCCCCCATCAGCCATCCGCAGAATGCGATCCGGAAGGCCTAGCGTCAGATCGGGCACGGTCGCAGGTGGGGGGGGCGACGCGCTCGTCGACGACGGCACGGTTCCGGTCTTATCGTCCCTGCGTGAGCAGCCGAGCGCGAGCAGCAGGCAAAGCGGAACGCCGCGCCGGATCAGTAAAGCTTGGCGAACCATTCTGGTGGGCTCCCCCCTAGCACATGCTCTCAGGGCTGCCCCGTGGCGGCACCGCCATCCACGTTTGCTCCCCGCCCCTTCTCCCGCTTTTTTGACGGCCCCGCTTCACCCCGCCATTTCCTCCAGGGTTCGCAGACCTCCGCGCTGAGCACCTCGTCTCGCTCGATCTTGCACGTTCGCTGCTTCGTCGGCGCATAAGTTCGACCATTGAACTGGTAGCGAACATGGATGCGGGTCGAGCCGAAAGAGAGCAAGCCTCCGTCACGCTTGGCCTTGTAGGTCGCCACATCCAAGTCGTGCAGCCCTTTCGACTTCGATTCGAGTGCGTCTACGCCGTACTCCAGCCCCTGGACCACGCCGGCAAAGTGACCACAACTTCCGCGAACCACGTACAATGCATGGAAACAATCCTGGGGAAGCGTGCAGTATGCCGGTGCGCTAACGAGGAGATCCTTGGTCCCGTCACCGTCGAAATCCGGACCGACGACGACGGTGGAGAGCATGTCCTCCGCAGACACCAATGGGTCCGCGTACTCCAGAGGCGGGGGACCGGGGGCCGCACATGCACCCGGATATCGCTTCGGCAGGCTGGCCAGGGG
>JANMGF010000847.1:0-1310 GCA_031374535.1 Polyangium sp. (in: bacteria) | reverse complement strand
CGAGAACCTGTCGACCGAGTCTTTGAGCGACAAAAATGGGAAGTGGTATTTCGCCATGTACGGGGCCGAGGGACAATCCTTTCACGTGCAGGCGAGCCGGGACTCGCACGTCGGGCAGCACCCCTTGACCCTGCGGATCCGGACGGTTCGTGTCGCCCGCGTGCAGGGGTCCTCGGCCGCCAGCCGGAGCAGGCTCCAGGACATCCAGAACGCGGCCAAGGACCTCTGACGAGCCGGGCCGGGGCGGCTATCCCTCTTCCACCCGGATCGGCATCCAATCGAATCCGGTGACGCCTGCGTCGCGGAAGATACGCCAGACCTTGGGGGTGACGAGGAAGAGGGGATAGGGGAAAAGGGCGTCGCTCACGTCGCCTTCGAAACCCACCTCGCCGAACCATTCCCAGGTCACGTTCACGTCGTGGATATCGGCGACGTCGGCGGCGCGGTAGGCGATGCGGGTGGGGATCTTGGAGGGCGTCGTGAAGCTGCTTCGCCCGCACGGGCACGGCTTGTACGGTTCGATCCCCGTCGATCGCGGCGACATGGGGGGCAGCGTGTGTGTCGCAGAGAGCTGTCGCCACGGGAGCTGGAAATGGCCCCTCTTCTCGAAGGCCGCGAATACACCGCGGAATGCAAACCCGGTTGCGCCGCTCTCGGCGAGCGCGCGAGCCAGCTTTTCGTCGACGAGGATGTCGTTGTACCAGGTCGTCGTTGCGCGCTTGCCCTCGAGCGCATGGAGCCTTTCACCATCCACGACCATCGCGGAGGCCTGCCGGGCGCCAGCGCCGCAGAGCTTGCACGCCTCGGACATGTCGTACTGGGTACCCACCCTCGGACCCGCGAAAATACCAGCCAGGAGGTCGGGGGCGTCCATCAGAATCAGGCACGCGGTTTCGAGTTCTGCATCGGTGAAGCGGTCACGGCGCCACTCGAACCAACGGATGCCGCGCTCGTTGAGGAGGTTCAACAGTCGGGGCAGGCGTTCGTCCCGCTCGTCGAGCGTGATGCTCGTGGTATTCGACCCTTGGTTGAAGACGGCCACGTCGGGACCGCAGCCCAGGGGGCCGAGGATCGTCTGCGGTCCCCCCGGGATGCGGTCGTTCATGATCATGATTCGAACCTCGGTCCTCACGTCGCGCCTCGATGTCCCATGCTACTTCCCGAAGTACGGCTGTAGAGTAGCCTCGGGGGATTTCTCCCCCAAGGCCCTCACCAGATCCGGACAAGGAGATTTCCACCATCCGGCTCTTCCGCTGAAATGTCTCGTGGCTATGACCCCCATATACGAACCTTTATATAGGGCCGTGGGA
>JANMGF010000824.1:0-8344 GCA_031374535.1 Polyangium sp. (in: bacteria) | reverse complement strand
GCCCTGGCCCTCGGCCTTGCAGTCGAAGGTGCAGCCGTCACCGGAGACGCCGTTGGCATCGTCGCACTCCTCCATGCCACCCCAGACGAACCCGTCGCCGCAGCTCGCCTTCAGGCAGCCACTCAGGCAGGCGTCGATGTTCGACGCGTTGCCATCGTCGCAGGCCTCGCCGGGCTGCACGACGCCGTCGCCGCACGTCGCGCTCGTGCAAAGGTTGGAGCACGAATCGTCGTTGTTCTGGTTGCCGTCGTCGCAGGACTCGACGCCGAGCTCGACGTAGCTGTCGCCGCAAGCCGAGGCCTTGCAGCCCTGCACGCACGCGTCGGAGTTCGAGTTGTTCTCGTCGTCGCACTCCTCCACGCCATCCTGGACGAACCCATCGCCGCACGTCGCGTCCTCGCACGTCGTCGGGCACGCGTCGGCGTCGTCCGTGTTGCCGTCGTCGCAGTCCTCGACGTCGGCCCGGACGAACCCGTCGCCGCACGTCGCGTTCTTGCACGTCACGAGGCACGCGTCGGTGCTGAGCGGGTTGCCGTCGTCGCACTCCTCGTTCGGTTGCACGACGCCGTCCCCGCACCCGGGCAGGGCGCAGTTGTTCTTGCAGCCATCGCCGTCGATCGGGTTGCCGTCGTCGCACGCCTCGACGCCGCCTTGCACGTAGCCGTCGCCGCAAGCCGCGCTCTTGCAGCTCATGACGCAGGTATCGGTGTTCGAGGCGTTGCCGTCGTCGCACTGCTCGACGCCGCCTTGCACGACGCCGTCGCCGCACGCCGCGTTCTTGCAAGCGTTGAGGCATGCGTCGCCGTTCGTCAGGTTGCCGTCGTCGCACTCCTCGACGCCCGCCTGCACCAGACCGTCACCACACTTCGCGTTCTTGCACGTCGCCGGGCACTGATCGGAGCTCACGAGGTTGCCGTCATCGCACTCCTCGACGCCCGCCTGCACGTAGCCGTCGCCGCACGAGGCCGTCTTGCAGCCCATGATGCAGCCGTCGCCGTTCGACATGTTCCCGTCGTCGCACTGCTCGACGCCCATCTGCACGATGCCGTCGCCGCACGAGGCCGCCTTGCAGGTCGCGAGGCAGCCGTCCGTGTCCACCATGTTCCCGTCGTCGCACTCCTCGACGCCCGCCTGCACGATGCCGTCGCCGCAGCCCGCGGGCTTGCAGGTCGAGAGGCACGCATCGCCGTTCGACGTGTTCCCGTCGTCGCAGGTCTCGACGCCCATCTGCACGAAGCCGTCGCCGCACGCCGCGGTCTTGCAGCCCATGACGCACCCGTCCGTGCTCGACATGTTGCCGTCGTCGCACTGCTCGACGCCCACCTGCACGAAGCCGTCCCCACACGACGCGGGGACACACGTCGCGAGGCACATGTCGCCGTTCGACGTGTTCCCGTCGTCGCAGGTCTCGACGCCCGCGCGGAGGAAGCCGTCGCCGCACGACGCCGTGACGCACGTGTTCAAGCAGGCATCCGTGTTCGACATGTTCGTGTCGTCGCACTGCTCGGGGCCGTTGATCATGCCGTCGCCGCAGCGCGGGCCGATCCCGGTGCAGTCGGCCTTGCAGGCGCCGTACTGGCCGTTCTGTGCGCCGTCGTCGCAGACCTCGGCACCGCTGATGACGCCGTCGCCGCAGAAGACGGCCTGCGCGTACTCGTAGGCGCCCATGTCGTACGCGACGCCGTTGATCCCGTCGCCGTCGAGCGGCCGGACCTTGCCCTCGATGTCCGCGTTCGGCGCGCCCATCGCGGTGCCCGCGTCGATACACACGCTGCCCGCCAAAAGCTTCAGGTCCGTCGGCGCGTTGACGAAGTTCGGATTCTGCGAGATGCAGCCCGCGCCCGCGTTGACGTTGAAGTAGTTGCCGCTCGTGTTGCCCCAGACGTCGGAGTACGTGACGTTCGCCGTCGTCGCGCCGTTGCCCGTCACGCGATAGACGCCGTAGCTCTGCATGCTCGCGGCGAGGCTCGTGATGATGCTGTTCTTGATGTTGGTCGTCGAGGAGCCACCCGTCGACGCGATGACGTACACGCCGTAGGTCCCGTTGCCGTGGATCGTCGCGTTCGTCAGGTTGAGCGTGCCGTTCGCGGTGCTCGACGCGGTTTGCCGGACGCCGTACGTGCCGCTGCTGCGGATGAGGGCGTTGTCGACGGTCATGATCGCCGTCCCGTTGGTCGGCAGGAAGTAGAGGCCCGTGTTGGAGTTGCCCTTGAGGGTCAACCCAGAGACCGTGGGCGCGGCGTTGCCCGTCACGTACATGCCGTAGGTGCCGTTGTTCGCCGTGAGGTTCTTCAGCGTCGACGTGCCCGCGTCGAGATAAAAGCCGTACGTCGACGTATCACTCGACACGTTCGTCAAGGAGAGCGCCGTGCCTGCCGCGGCCGAGCGCACCGCGAACGAGCCGTACTGGAGGTTCACGTTCGTGAGCGTCGCGTTCGTCGCGCCCGGGGGGAGCACGACGCCGTACCAGTTTCCCGGGCCGACCGTCGGCGACCGCAGCGTGATCGGCGCGGCAAGCGTGCCGATCGCCTCCAGCGTGCCGTTCACGCGGATCTCGCCGCGCGACGTGTCCTCACCCGAGCCCATGATGTCGCCGCTCGAAAAGTTCACGACCACGCCAGGCTCGATCGTCAGCTTGACGTTCGGCCCCACGGTCATGTCACCCGCGAGCGTGTAGGGCGAGCCTGCCGCCGTCAGCGTCGTGTTTACCCACAACGTGCCGTGGTAGCCCGGCGTCGCGTCGTTCACGTAGTCGAGAGGGCCGAGATCACCCGCCGTGTCGCTCGCGAAGCGCGACGGCGAGTTCGACGAGAGCCGCATGTTCGCGGGGATCGACACGTAAAGCGGGTTCGCCGCGAGGCACCCCGTGCCCGCATTGGCGTTGAAGTAGTCGCCGCTCGCGTGGCCCCAGACGTTCGAGTACGTAACGTTCGTCGTCGTCGCGCCGTTGCCCGTCACGCGGTAGATGCCGTACTGCTGCGCGCTGTTCGTCGCGCCCGTGACGTTGCTGTTCTTCACGTTCGCCGTCGACGAACCACCCGTCGACGCGATGACGTACACGCCGTACGTGCCATTGCCGTGGATCGTGCTGTCCGTGATGTTCACCGTCGACGTCGCGGTGGAGCTCGCGGTCATGCGGACCCCGTACGTGCCGCTGCCCTGGATCAAGCAGCCAGCGACGCTGTTGACCGTGGTCCCGTTGGTCGGCAGGACGTACACGCCCGTGTTCGTGTTGTTCTTGGCCGTGCAGCCCGAGACCGTCGCGGACGCGGTGCCCGTGAAGTAGAGGCCGTACGTGCCGTTGTTCGCCGTGACGTTGGTGAGCGTCGGCGTGCCGGCGTCGAGGTAGACGCCGTACGTCGAGCTGTTGATGACCGTATTCGAGACCGCGAGGCCCATGGCCGGCGCGCTCGAGCGGATCGCGAAGCTCGCGCTCGCCATCGTCGCGTTGGCGATCGTCGAGACGCCCGTCGGTTCGACGACGATGCCGTACCAGATCCCCGCGCCCGCGCCGCTCTGCGCCGCAAACGTCACGGGGCTCGCCACCGTGCCGTTCACGTTGAGCTGCCCCTTGACGGTGAGCTCGGCGCGCGCCGTGTCGAGGCCCGCGAGCTGTCCATCGCTGCTCGCAAACTGCACGACCGTGCCCGCCTGGATCGTCAAGAACGCGCCCTGAGGCACGGTGACGTCACCCTGGACGATGTACGGGCTGCCCACAGGGGTCCACGTCGCGTTGATGATGTTGCCGCCCGTGATGGTCGTCGCAGCGCGCGCGGCGCATGGCACGAGAGCCACAAGGGCGAGCGCGAGGGCGAGCACCACGAGGTGCACAGCACGCGCGATCGATCGGTTCGACATACGCAAGCCTCCGGGGACGAGCCCCGCCTTCGAGACTGTTGGAGCACAAAGCTTTCGGCGAACACCGCCGCACCGGCGCCACGAAGGGCACGGCCGGGTGGGGCGGGTTCACCGAAATAATCTGGGGTTTCGAGGAGATACGTTCGCTTTGGAACGTCGTGGGCGAAAAGTACAACCGATCCGGGGCTGCCACGTCAAGCGGCGGCCCCTGGATCCGCCGCCGCTCGACGTACGGGTCAACCGGGGGTGAACGTGCTCCCCGTCCAGCGCAACGTGACGGGCTTGCCGGTCGGCGGGAGCTCGACGTCGAGCGAGACGAGCTTCGGGGGCTTGCCGTCGCCGTCGGGCACGAGCGCGTCGATACGCACCTTCGTGGGCCGCGCCGGGGCGAGCTCCTCGGGGCGCGCGAGGCGCAGGGCGATCGGGGACTTCTCCCCGACGCCGAAGCGCAACGTGTAAAGACCAACGCCTGCCGCGGCGACGTCGGGCTCGGCCTCGTCCTTGTCGCGAAGGAGCTTCACGTCGAGGGCGAGGGAGCCAGCAGGTGCGCGCACGAGCGCGACGACCGCGGCGCTCGGATACGGGAGCTCCAGGGAGGCCCGCGCGAGACGATCCGCATCGGGCACGGAGAGCCCCTCACGGCCGCGTCCCTCGGCGAGAAGGACGTGCGCGAGACGGCCCGCGAGCTCGCCGAGCTTCGCGTCGCCCGCGCGACCACCCGTCTGCGCGACGCGGGCCAGCATGCGATGCGCGATGTCGAGGCGGCCCGCGCCGGCATGAGCGAGCGCGAGACGGATGACGGCCGCAGGCTCCTCGGGGACGAGCTCCTCGAGCACCGCGTAGGCGAGCGAGGCGTCATCGTAAAAGCCCTCGTTGCGCAGGCGATCACCGAGGAAGGCGCGGGCCCAGGGATCACGCGGGGCGCGCTCGGAGAGCTCGCCGAACGTACGCCGTGCCTCGGCCTCGTCGCCGATACGCAGGAGCGCCGACGCCGCGTCCGCGAGCAGGCCCGCGTCCGCGAAGGGATCCCGGCGAACCCGACGGATCTCCTCGGAGAGCTCGGCCTTCATCCCGAGCGACTCGAGCAACGCGAAGAGCCGGCGCCGAAGACGCGCGTCGTGCGGCGCGATCCCAAGGAAACGACGCACGACGGCGAGCCGCCCCTTGTCGCCGTCCGCGGCGCGATACTGCTTGCGGAACGTGCCGACGGGGTATCGCTCGGAGCCCACGAGCTCACGCTTGATCGAAAGGAGCTCCTCCGGGCTCGCGGCACGGCGGATCGCCTCGCGACGAACCAGCGCGGCCGCGTCGCTCTCGCCGAGCAGCTCCAAGCGCTGCGCGACGGCCACGCGCGCGAGGCCGTTCGCCTCGTTCACGAGGACCAGCTCGAGGAGCGCGCGGCGATCGGTCCACGTGGGAAGCTCGCACGACTGCTTCGCCTCCACGTAAACGACGTCGGCCTGGCCGCGATCGAGCCGCTCGCGCCACACGCCGCGGCGGAGCGGGAGCGGCAGGAACGAGGTCGGCGAGCACTTGCGGCCCCGGAGCGTCCCGCGCGGCGGGGGAAGGCCCAGCGTGCGTGATACGTCGATTGAAACCGTCAGCCCGCTCGCGGGGAAAATCATCCCACGCACCACGACCTCGACGCAGCGATCGAGCGCGCCGTCGTCAGCGCCCGCGATGCCCTTCACGCGGACCTTGTCGGCGCGGCCCTCACCGTCGACGGCGAAGTTCACCTCGAGTTTGCCCGAGAGCTCGGGCCGGAGCGCCGCGCGCGAATCACGGCAAGCGCGGACCGAGGGGCCTGCCTCATCGAGGAGCCGCGCTGCGGCCTCGGCCACCGCGGCCTTGTATGCGGCCTCGTCGTCCTTGTCCTCGGCCGACTCGGTCTCCTGCGGGACGTTCGTGAGTGTCCCGGCCGCCGCGCGAGGCGTGGCAAACGCGGCCGAGAAGCCGGACTCGGGCCCCGCCGAAAGGTCGAGGATGCGGGTCTGCAAGAGCGTCGGCGCGTAGACGTGCGCTCCGCCGATGACGAAGCCCGTCCACGGCGTGAGCAGGCCAGCCCGGAGCGCCACGTCGGTCGCGGCCTCGCGGCCCTTGCCCTTCAGCGCGATCTCCTCGACGCGCGCCGCGGCCCACCGCCGCGCCACGTCCTGCTCGCGGAGCGCGCGCTCCACGACCAGGGCACGTTTCTCCTCGTGCACGCCACGCGCGTCGCGGTAACGCAGCGTGATCTCGCGCGGCAAGTCCCCGCGAACACGTCCGACCGCGAAGACCGTCTCGCCCGAGGTGATGGCCCGTGCCGAACGCGGGTAGATACGATCGACCTCGGTCCCGAACACGACCTCGACGCTCGCCACGGCCGGCTGCAGTGCTTCGGCGATGAGCTCGGTTGCGACGCGCGCCGCGTCGGTCGTGTCCGCGATCTCGAGCAGCGGCCCCGAGCCACGCACGAGGCTCGCGAGGGCGAAGCGGTTGACGAGCGGCCCCACGCCCACGGCGCCGAGGCGCGGCGCACCGCCCTGCCTGCGCGCGAGTCGCGCCTGGATCCGATCGACCGTTGGATCCCCAACGGTCGGCCAGCCGTCACCCACGTAAATCACCATGCCCGCGGGTGCGTCGGGCGGGAGCGCGTCCGCGCCTGCCTCGAAGGCACGGCCGAGATCCGTCGCGCCCCCCGTCGAGATCTGGCCGAGCGCCTCGCGGATCGCCTTGCGGCGCGCTTCATCGACCGGCCCGATCGCCGCGGGTCCCACGGGACGCGCTGTCTGATCGGCCGCCATCACGACCACGCGATCACGCGCTCCGAGGCCCGCAAGGACCGCATCGACGAGCGCACGCTCGGCGTCGAGCAACGCCGGCTCCACGCTCGAGGACACGTCGAGCACGAGCGCGAGCGTGACCCCGTCCTCGGCGCGCGCCTCGGGCACCTCCGTGCGTACGAGGACCGTGGAAGCCGGATCGTCCTCGTCCCCCTCGAACGGCGGCGCCACGTACAGCCGCGCGGGTGACGACGACGGCGCGATCGCCACGTCCACCACGAGATCCGCGGTCGGCCGGTAGTCGGGCCGCCGCACCTCGACGGTGCTGCCCGTCACGCGCGCCCCGAGCCCCGCGCCGATCGACTTCGGGCTCGAAGCCGTCGCGTCGATCTTCGCGGAAAACTCGCCGATGAGAGGCGGCGCGGAGTCCGAGACCATGGGGTAGCGGTACTGCACGACCCAGGTCCCGTCGCCCTTCGCTCGCGGCGAGAGCCACTCGATGTACCGGACCACGACCTGCACCGTCGCGCCGGGCGCGATGCTCGGGATCGTCGCGCGGACCCAGCCCTCACCGGCCCACTCGAGCACCTCGCCGCCCGAACCCGAGCTGCCGCGCACGTCGCGCGTCGCGAGCGCGATGTGCCCGTCGTTCGTGTTGCCGCCGCGCACCGACGCGAAACGCGCAACGATCGCGCCCGGCGGGATGGCCAGGCGATAGTCGCCCGTCACGGCTGTGCTTCCGGCGTTGAAGAACGTCGTCCGCACCTCGGTCTCGGCGAGCTCGCGCGAGACGCTCGCCTCCACGTCGTGCGCGCGGATCGTGAGCGGCGAGCCTGCGTCCCCGGGTTTGTCCGGCCGTCCCCAGAGCTCGCCGACGGCCCTGCGCGGCGCGCCCTTCGCGCCCCACGGCGCGGCCATTCCACCTGTCCAGTCGTCGTACCCGCGCTCGGGCCCGATCTCGACCTTGCTGCCGTCGACGGTCGCCGTCTCGCCCGCGCGCACCGTCTTTTCGACGCCGCCCGCGCGCACCGTGATCTCCTCGGTGACCGCGTAGAGCTTCACGCTCGAGGGGCGCTCGCGCGAGCGCTCGATGCCCGTGTTCGCGCCGCTCACGATCCCCACGGCCTCGCCGAGCTCGATCTCGGTGCGCGCGCCGAGCGCGCCTTGCACGAAGATCCGCCCGTGATCGAGCGCAACACCCTTGCTCGTGAGCCGCAGGCTCGTCGATCGATCGAGCACGAGGCCCGTGCCGTCGTCGAGCCGGAGCCTTGCCCTGCCGTCCGTGTCCGTGGCGACGACGTCGCCCTCGGAGAGCCGCCGTGTCTTTCGGACGGGCGTGCCCGCTGCGGTCACCGAGGCGTGGACCGCTTGCAGATCGGCCACCGTCGCCACGAGCGGCTGGCTGGGCTTCCGCTCGTTTTCCCCCCGCAAGAGGACCACGGTCACGAGGATCACGACGATCGAGCTGACGATCGCGAAGAGCATCGGCGGGACGGTCGATCCCTGCGGCGGCAAGGGCATGGAGGGCGTCCGCCGGATCTGATCTTGCGCGCGAGGATCGCTGACCGGCAGCCACTCGGCCGTGTCGAGCTTCTCGCCTCGCGTGACGACGAGGATCCGCCTCTCGGACGCGCGTACGGGCTCGGGCGCAGCCGCCGCGGGCTCGTCGTCATCGTCATCGTCGTCGCTTCCGCTTCCGCTTCCGCCTCCGCCTCCGCCTCCGC
>JANMGF010000774.1:0-2750 GCA_031374535.1 Polyangium sp. (in: bacteria) | reverse complement strand
GCGCCGCATCGCGCTCTTCTTTGGGCTCGCTGCCTCGCTGCTCCCCGCAGCCGCAGCCGCGCAGACCTTCCCCGCCGCCGCGACCTGGGCCCCGCTCACCCGGTTCGACGCCGGCTCGGGGACCCACGTGGCGATCGGGGACGTCTCCGGCGACGCGCTCGGCGCGCGTGACATCGTGGGCAACGCGTCGTTCCCGATGTCGTACGTGCACAGCGACAGCACGCACCTCTACTTTCGGCTCCGCATCAACGCGACGAGCCTCGCGGCGGCGACCAACTTCGACAACGGGTCGAGCTTCGGGTGCGTCGTCGACGCGGACGCGGACGCCACGGACTTCGAGTTCAGCGCGCTCGTCGACGGCATTTCGGCGCCCGACGCCGTGAGGCTCTGGGCCAACACGACGCAGCAGACGCCGAACGCCGCGTCCGACACGCCCGAGGTGATGGTGAAGGCGTACCTCGGCCCGCTCCAGGTAGGACAGCCGGGCTTCGGGTATGCACGGCAGGTCGCGGCCGGCACGGTCTTTCCGCTCGCGCCGCTGACGCCCAACGCCGACTTTTTCGTCGACTGGGCCATCGAGAGGTTTCTGCTCCAAGCCGCGGGGATCGGGGACGCGACGCCGCTCCGCTTCGCATGTGGCACCGGCGTGAGCACGTCGACCCTCTCGAGTGATTTCGCCGGCGCCGCGAACCTGACGCTCCTGCTCAGCGATCCGTACTTCTGCGGGCAAACGGGCTGCATCCCCCAGACGTGCGCGGGGTACGGCCAGCTCTGCTCCGCCGGGGTCGGCGCGTGTACGGCCTCGGGCTCGTTGACTTGCAACGCGATGGGCGTGGCGATCTGCGACGCGTTCCCGGGCGAACCTTCCGAGGAGTCGTGCAACGCCGTCGACGACGACTGCGACGGCGCCGTGGACGAGGGCAACCCCGACAGCGGCGGCGCCTGCGTGACGGGCCTCCTCGGCGTGTGCAGCGAGGGGATCTTCAACTGCGTCGCGGGGGGTCTGTCGTGTACGCCCACCGTGCAGCCGGGGATGATGGCCGAGACGTGCAACGGGCTCGACGACGATTGCGACGGCTCATCGGACGAAGGGTTCTCCCTCGGCGCGGCCTGCACGGAGGGGATCGGCATCTGCGCGGACGCGGGCGTCATCGTTTGCGACGGGCAGGGCGGCGCCACGTGTGACGCGACGCCGGGTTTGCCCCAGCCCGAAGTGTGCAACGGCGTCGACGACAACTGCAATGGTTTCGCCGACGACGGGGATCCGGGCGGCGGCGCGGCTTGCTTGACGGGTTTTGCCGGGATCTGCCAGATGGGGGTCACGTCCTGCTCCTCGGGCAGCATCTTCTGCGTGCCGGCCTTCCTGCCGGGAGAGGTCCCGGAGACGTGTAACGGCGCGGACGACGATTGCGACGGGCTCGAGGACGACGGCCTCGGGCTCGGTGATGCATGCGTCGAGGGCGTCGGCGCATGCGGCGTGGTGGGCTCGATCGTGTGCGACGCGCAGGGCGGCACGGTATGCAACGCCGTGGCCAACATGCCGGGCGTCGAGACGTGCGGCGACGCGGTCGACGAGGATTGCGACGGCGCGCTCGACAACGGCTGCCCCGACGTGGACGGCGACGGGATGATCGACGCGATCGAGGTGCAGATCGGGACCGACCCGCTGGATGCGGACAGCGACGACGACGGCACCCCCGACGGCGAGGAGATCGACGCCGGTCTGGACACGGACGGCGACGGGCTCGTCAATGGGCTCGACCCGGACAGCGACGACGACGGGCTCTACGACGGGACCGAGGTGGGCAACGATTGCAGCGGGCCCGGCGTCGATCTCGCGGCGGGCCATTGCATCCCCGACGCGGACGCCGGCCTCACGACGACGGACCCGCTCGACCCGGACACGGACGGCGGCGGCAAGAGCGACGGGTCCGAGGACTCGAACCGCAATGGCGTCGTCAATGACGGCGAGACGGACCCGACCGCAGGAAACGGCGCGGACGACGTCCAGACGCAGGACGCCGACGGCGACGGGCTGAGCGACGGGCTCGAGGAGACGATCGGTTCGAACCCGAACGACGCCGACAGCGACGACGACGGGCTTCTCGACGGCGACGAGCCGAACCCCGCCGACGACACCGACGAAGACGGGCTCATCAATACGCTCGATCCGGACAGCGACGACGACGGGCTCTTCGACGGCACGGAGACCGGCAAGAACTGCTCGCATCCCTCGACGAACCCGGCCGCGCAGAACTGCCGGCCCGACGCGGACGGCGGGATCCTGAAGACCTCGCCGGTCGATCGGGACACCGACGGCGGAGGCGTGTCCGATGGGTCGGAGGACCGGAACCTCAATGGTCGTATCGACATCAACGAGACCGATCCGACGGAGGGCAATGCGCCCGACGACCAGCAGCTCCAGAACCAGGACAACGACGGCGACGGGCTGACGAACCAGCTCGAGCTTTTCCTCGGCAGCAATCCGAACGACGACGACAGCGACGACGACGGCGTCCTCGACGGCGACGAGTCGAACCCCTCGGACGACACCGACGGCGACGGCAAGAACAACGTCCGGGACCCGGACAGCGACGGAGACGGGCTCTTCGACGGCACCGAGGTCGGCAGCGATTGCTCGAATCCGGCGACGAACCCGGCGGCGAACGCGTGCAAGGCCGACGCCGACATGGGCGCGACGCGGACCTCGATGGTCGACCCGGATTCGGACGACGGCGGCGTATCCGACG
>JANMGF010000727.1:0-5437 GCA_031374535.1 Polyangium sp. (in: bacteria) | reverse complement strand
CATCAGCGCCACGGTCAGCAGCCCTGCGCGCAGCATCGTCTCCCTCGTCATCATCCCCCCGAGCCCGTAGGCCACGACCCGGCCCGTGTGCATCGCGACCGCGGCCGCCGCCACCGTGCCCACGAAACGCTTCCCCTTCAGCCCCGCCGCCATGAACAGCGGACCGACGAGCAGCCCCGCTCCTCCCGCCGTCGCGCTGATCGCCCCGATCCCCACGCCCGCCGGCGTCATCGCCGCCGCGCGCGGCTGCCACGTGAAAAGCCCGAGCGCTCGACCCATCGCCGCCGCGGTCATCACCACCATCAACCAGCGCAGGACCCCCTCCGGCATCCACGCCGCCATGAGCCCACCCACGAAACTCCCAGGCACCGCGCCCCAGGCGAAGGCCTTCGCGATCGGACGGTCGAGGTCGGCGCGCAGGAGCCACAGACGGTGCAGGTTGCCGAACAACATCGCCGGCGCCGTCGCCGCCAGCGCCGCCGCAGGGCCCCATACCAGCGAGAGACCAAGCAGAAGCAGAATGCCCCCGCCGAGCCCGGCCATCGTCGTCAGTATGCCCGCCAGAATCCCGAAAACCGGAAGAAGCGCCAGCATCACCGTACCTCCACGATCCAGACGTAGGGGCTCAGGGGCCATCGGGCCAATCGATTGTCTAGAAGGCTGTGATAAGTTTGGCTGATGCTGGACGCGCTCCGCCACTTCGCGCTGATCGCCGAGCACGGGACCTTCACACGGGCAGCGCGGCATGCGCACCTCTCGCAGCCGGCGCTCACGGCTTCCATCCAGAGGCTCGAGGAGTCGTTCGGCGCGCGCCTCCTCCATCGGGACCGCGCAGGGACGAGCCTCACCGCCGCAGGGAAGGTCCTCTTGCCGCGCGCGCTGCACATCCTCGCGGCCGTGACCGACGCCGAGCGGGCCGTGGCCGAGCTCGAAGGGCTCGTGGCGGGCGAGGTGCGGATCGGCGCCGGTGCGACGGCCTGTACGTACCTGCTTCCGCCCACGCTTTCAGCGTTTCGGGCCGCGCATCCAGGCGTGCGTTTCCGCCTGCGCGAGGCGACGACGCCCGACGTGCTCGATGCGCTGGAGCGCGGGGAGATCGATCTCGGTGTGGTCACGCACGCGGCCGGCGAGCCCTGGATCGATGACGAGCTCATCGTCGTCGCCGCGCCCGGCCTGCAGGCGAAAGGCGCGCCTTTCGTGACGTTCGCCCGGGGATCGACGACGCGTGAGCTCCTCGATCAGCACTTCCCGGACGCCGACGTGGTGATGGAGCTCGGGAGCATCGCGGCCGTGAAAGGCAACGTTCGCGCGGGTATAGGCGTGGCGCTGGTGAGCCGCGCGGCCGTCGACCACGACCTCGCGTCCGGGCGGCTCGTCGAGGTGGCGCACCCGGCGACGCCCATCCATCGGCCCATGCACATCGTGCACCGCGGCGAGGATCGACTCCCACCGGCGGCCGCGGCGCTGCGGAGGCTCTTGCTTACGCGGCGGACCTCGCGCGCCAAACGCTGAGGCGGCTACGCGCCCTACTCGAGAGCGCCCGCGCGGCGAAGGCCGTGGCGCTGGAGGAGGCGGTGCAGGTACATGCGGTCGAGCTGCGCCTTGCGGGCCGCGCGGCTGACGTTGCCGTCGGCCCAGGCGAGCAGGGACGTGAGGTAGGCTCGCTCGAACTGGTCGATCATCGTGTCTTTCGCCGTCTTGAAAGGGACCTCGATGTCGACCGTGCTCGACGCGGACGCGAGCCTGTCCGTCGCGGAGACGTCGTCGCTATCGTCATCGTCGCGGAAGCTCGGGGCCTCGGTCTCCAGCACCACGCGGCGCTCGACGTAGTTGCGAAGCTCGCGCACGTTGCCCGGCCAGTCGTACCGCGACATCTCCGAGAGCACGCCGGCCGTGAAGAGGTGGGCCTTGTCGGTCGCCTCGAGCGACAAAAGAAAGCTGTTCACGAGCAGCGGGAGATCCTCGATGCGCTCGCGCAAAGGCGGGACACGGATGGTGACGACGCTGAGGCGGTAGTAGAGATCCTCGCGGAAACGACCCAGGTTGACCTCACGCTCGAGCCTGCGGTTCGTCGCGGCCACGACACGCACGTCGACCTTGCGGGACTGGTTCTCCCCCATCCGGCGGATGTCACGCGAGGCGATCGCGCGGAGCAACTTCGGCTGCATGTCGAGGGGCAGCTCGCCGATCTCGTCGAGGAAAACCGTGCCGCCGTCCGCGGCCTCGAAGGCGCCGATGCGGTTGCGCTCGGCGCCCGTGAAGGCGCCACGCACGTGCCCGAAGAGCTCGCTCTCGATGAGGTTCGGCGAGATGGCGCCGCAGTCGACGATGACGAGCGGCTTGTTCGCGCGGGGGCTCCTGCGCACGACCTCGGTGGCGATGAGCTCCTTGCCCGTGCCGCTCTCGCCCTCGATGAGCACGTTGGCGTCGGTCTTCGCGACGCGCTTCAGGAGGTCGAAGAGACGGCGCATGCCAAGCGAAGCGCCAAAAATCGAGCCAAAGCTCGGCGCGACCGGCACGTCGGTCGAGGCCGTCGCGTGGAGCTCACGCACGCGTACGATCGACTCGCCGAGCTCGATCCGGCACTCGGGCAACGGCAGATCCGCGTCGCGCACGCGCACGCCGCCGATACGCGAGCCGTTGAGCGAGCCGGTGTCGAGGATCCGAAAACCCCCGACGCCACGCGCGATCTGGCAATGGAACCGCGACACCCTCGGGTCGGTGATCACGAGGTCGTTGCTCGCATGCGAGCCGATGCGGAAGAGCTCGCCTTCGAGCACGACGATACGCTCCGTCACCTTGCCCGCCTCGCGCTCCACGCAAAGCTCGATGCGCGGGATCATGACGGGGCTCGCGAACTGCGGCATGGTCTCCGAGTTACGTCCAAGGACGGAGGCGCCGGGCGACGAGGAGGGATCACTTTCGAACGGGAGCCTGTTCATTGCGCGTCCGCAGTCTAGCCCATGCACGCGCCTCAGGTCCGGAAACGTCCTCGGTCAGGCCGTCACCAGCTCGTAGACCTTCGTCGTCGCGCTCCGGCCGGTGAGGGCGCGCTCGCCGAGGGGCTGGAGCTCGAAGGCGTCCGCGACGAGCACACGCGTGGCCTCGGCGACGAGGACCTGGTTCGGACGGGCGATCGCCTCCAGCCGCGCCGCGACGTTCACCGTGTCACCGATGACCGTGTACTCCATCCGCTTGTCCGAGCCGATGTTGCCGACGAGGACCTCGCCGGAGTTGATGCCGATACCAAGCTCGATCGACGCGCCGTACTTCTCGCGGAACGACTCGTTCGCGGTCTCGAGGAACCGCATCATGTCCTCGGCCGCGGCGAGGGCGCGGGCCGCGTGGTCTTCCTGCGCGACGGGCGCGCCCCAGACGGCCATGATGCAGTCGCCGATGAACTTGTCGACGGTGCCGCCGTGGCGGAAGACGACCTCGGTGAGCACCGAAAAAAGCTCGTTCAGAAGCGCGACGACCTCCTCGGCGGGCCGGGTCTCCGCGAGCGGCGTGAAGGCGACGACGTCCGCGAAGAGCACGCTGACCGAGGCGCGCCGGCCGCCGAGGGACAGCTCGTGCCGGCCGCTCACGATGGCCTCGACCAGCTCCCGGCTCAAGAACCGGCCGAGATCGGCGCGTTGCCGGGCCTGACGGGTGATCTCGGCCTCGCTGCCTTCGAGGTCGCTCGCCATGACGGAGAACGCGGTCGTGAGGGTGCCGATCTCGTCCTTGCGGGTCGAGGCGAGCGACAGCTCCCGCCAGCGACGTTCGGCGATGAGGCGCGCTTGTCCCACGAGATGCACGATCGGGCGGGCCACCCAGCGGGCCGAAAAGCTGGCCGCCGCGAGCGCGAGGATCGCCGCGGCCAACGCGACGAGCGCGCCGCGCCGCTGCATGGCGGAGAGCACGGCGAAGGCGTCTTCTTCGCGCCGGGCGAGCGCGACGCCCCAGCCGAGGTCCGGGATCCAGCGGACCACGCCGATCATGTCCACGCCTCCCTCACCGCGGTACGGCGCGACGCGGACCATGGCGACGGCCGCGGGGTTCTCCTTGGAAAAACCGGTCCAGAGCGGGTGGTTCGAGGTGTCCGCGAAGGGCCCGATCTCGGGCATGCCGTGGGAGGCGATGCTGCGGCGCGCCCTGTCGACGACGACGAGGCCCACCGCGCCGCTGAAACGACGCCCCGCGATGTCGTCGATGTCGCGCTGGAGATCCTCAAGATCGAGCGCGGCGGTGACGTATCCCTGGGCCTTGCCGGCCGCGCCGTCCACCGCGGGGACCGGTACGACGAGCAAGCCCTTGCCAGGGCCGAGCATCGAGGCGGCCATGCCGCGTTCGTCCGCGGCGCGGCGCAGATCGGGGGTCGAGGGCGGGATGTCGGGGCCCGCTTCGGCGCCGCCTTTCTTGCGGAGCACCGTGCTCACGCCACGATCGGGGACCTCGAAACGGATGGCGCCGAGGCCGCGGCGGGTGCCGAGGATCGCCCGGACGGCGTCGAGACCATCCCCCGCACCAGGGGCAGGCTTCGGGGCCGTCGCAGCCTCGTGCAGCGCGAAGGCGACGGCTTCGGCGTCGACACGTACGTCCTCGACCTGGCGAATCGTGGCGCGCTCGAGCTCCTCGAGCACCGCGGCCTGGAGCTGCTGCTCGCTCGTCTGCACCGCCTGGCGGTTCACCGAGATCAAGAGCGTCACGACGGCGCCCACGGGGACGAGACCCACCGCGGCGAAGAGCAGAAGCGCGCGTGCGCCGATGGAACCGAGCTTCAAGGTAAAGATCCCGCCTTCCAGCCTGCCTCGCCGAGCTCCGAGCGCCGCAGGATCTGGAACTCCACGCGTCGGTTTTTCGCGCGCCCCTCGGGTTTGTCGTTGCTCGCCACCGAGCGCCGCGGCCCGAAGCCACGCGCTTCCAGGCGTCGCGCGTCGACCCCGTGATCCACGAACCAACGCACGACGGCCACCGCGCGCCGCTGCGAGAGCGAGACGTTCGACCGCTCGTTGCCGACGTTGTCCGTGTGCCCGTCGATCGCGATCCGCGCGATCTCCGGGTGCTCTGCGAGGACCGAGGCGACCTGTTCGAGGAGCGCGTAACTCTCGGTGGCGATCACGTCGCTGCCCGTGGCGAAGTTGACCTCCTGCAGGATCACGATCTGCGTGCCTTCGACGCGCACGGAGACAGGACAACCCGTGGTCTTGGGATCCTCGCTCTTCACGCCGCGCTCCTTGGGGCAAGCGTCCGCGGCGTCGGCGATCCCGTCTCCATCGCTGTCCTCGGGGCAGCCGAACTTCGCGGGATCCGCGCTCGCCACGCCGGGTTCGTCCGGACAGATGTCGTCGGCGTCCGCGATCGAATCGCCGTCGCGATCGGGAGGACAACCAAGGCGCGCGGCGGTCGGGGACGCGTCACCAGCACGGTCGGGACACACGTCCTTCGAATCGGG
>JANMGF010000699.1:0-1453 GCA_031374535.1 Polyangium sp. (in: bacteria) | reverse complement strand
CTCGGCTCTGGCCTGACCCGTACCATCCGGGCCCTCCTCCCCCGATGATCCGCGACTCTTCGCCGATCTGCAAGCCAAATCCCCGCGCTGGGCCGACCGGACTAACACGGCTCCCTGTCGCGACGTAGCACCCGGCATCTCTACCGATCGTACCAACACCCTTCCCCGCAGTCCCCCGGTCCCCGTCGTCGAGTCGGCCCCCCTTCCAGCGGCCTCCGTACCCCGAGGCCCCCGCGGTTCAGCACGTGCGTGTCGATCAAGTCGTACGCACGTCCCCATGCCCGAGCAACTCCCGGCTCGTCATGGCCGCGCCTCCTCGTGTTTCCACGCTGCGCCCGTCATCCAGCAAAATCCTGCTCCCGCCTCCATTTCCCCCTAGACACCCCCCGCACACGTTGGTACGACCGCTTCCCCCCCAAGGAGCGAATGCCCCATGGAAATGCCCGGTGAAGACACTTCTCCCGAAGCCTACACCCCGCGGAGCGCCTACTCGATCGCCGGCGTCGCGGCCGACCCGAAGACCGCGGGCCTCGAAAAACCGCTGGAGGCTGCCCACGTAGCGCTCAAGATGGGCCTGCGCGAACGGGAGGACCTCGAAGAGGAAGAGCAGAAAAGGACGGCCATCCTCGATACGCGCGACCGCGAATGCGACGAGACCATTGGCGGGTTCGAGCTCGGCTTGTTCGGGCTCGTGAACAAGAACCGCGACGACCCAAGGTACCGCCGCTATTTCCCTTACGGCCTGCGCGACGTCACGACCGCGGAGCCACGCACGGAGGAGCCCGAGCAGGTAGGGCAAATGCTCGACGCAATGACGGAAGATCAGGGCGATCCCGATCTCGGGCCCCTCATCGTCATCTGGAGCCCGAAGCTCACGGCCTCCCGCGCCAAGGTCATGGCCGCCAGCGAGAATCTCGCCGTGACCGAAAAGGCCCTCGCCTTCCTGAACGACAAAACCCTCCCCGCGCTCATGGCGACATGGCGAACGGAGTACAAAAAGCTGGAAGGCCAGCTCACGAGCGTCTACGCCACCGACCCGAAGAAGGTGGATCGGTTCTTCAAGCCATTCCGAAAGCGCCGGAAGGACAAGAAGACGGACGGCTGATCGTGTCCGGCGTGCGCAGAGGCGCCTTCGCGAGCGCCTGCCACGTGTCCGAACGGCCAAACCGCCCCTTCGCACAAGTCTGCCACGTGGCAGGAGACGCCGAACGCCCCTTCGTGCACGTCTGCCACGTGGCAGGAGACGCCGAACGCCCCTTCGTGCACGTCTGCCACGTGGCAGGAGGTACAAAACTCCCCTCCGCACGCGTCTGCCGTGCGGCAGGAACGTGTCCGCACGGCGAATCCGCCCCTTCGCACTAGTCTGCCACGTGGCAGGAGTCGCCTAACGCCCCTTCGTGCACGTCTGCCACGTGGCAGGAGACGCCGAACGCCCCTTCGTGCACGTCTGCCA
>JANMGF010000712.1:0-1502 GCA_031374535.1 Polyangium sp. (in: bacteria) | reverse complement strand
CGTGGCGCTGGAGACGTCGCGCGAGACGGGAAAAGACGCGCGGCTCGTCGTGTCGGCGGGAGACGCCGAGATCGATCGCGCCGTGATGATGCAGCTCCGGGACGCGCTCTCGCATCTCGTACGGAACGCGATCTTCCACGGGATCGAGGCGCCGGACGTGCGCGAGGCAGCCGGGAAATCGAGGTCGGGGCTCGTGCGGCTCGAAGGGTTCTGCGAGCGGAGCCGCGCGGTGGTGCGCGTGATCGACGATGGAGCCGGCATCGATCGCGAACGCGTGGCGCAAAAAGCGTTGCGCGCAGGGCTCTTGCGTGAAGGCGAAACGCTCTCCGACGAGGTCCTGCTCGACGTGCTCTCGCACCCGGGTTTTTCGACGCGTGACGCGGCGGATACGCTCGCGGGCCGAGGCATCGGGCTCGACGTCGTGGCGAACGCGGTGCGGAGGCTCGACGGTCACTTCGAGATCGCGTCGCAAGCGGGCGTGGGCACGGTCTTCACGCTCGAAGTGCCGGTCACGGCGTCGACGGGGCTCGGGCTCGTGGTGACCGTCGGGGATCACGCGTTCGGGATCCTGCTCCACCACGTCGAACGCGCGATCCGCGTCGGCCCCGAGGACATCGAGCCCATGCTCGATCGAGACACGGTCCGGGTGGACGGCGCGCCCGTCGCGCTCGTCCCGCTCGGCTCGCTCGTGGGTGTGCCCGAGGCGCGCCTCTCGCCACACAAGTCGCCGGCGGTCGTGCTCCGCTCGGGCAAGCAGCGGCTCGTCGTGACGGTCGACGACGTGCCGGGGGATCAAGCGCTCGTGGTCAAACCCCTCGGCCGCGCGTTCGCGAACGCCTCGCTCTTCTCGGGCGCCGCGGTCGAGCCCGATGGATCGACGTTGCCCGTGCTCCACGTGCCCGCGCTTTTCACGCGTGCAGGCGCGATCGCGCGAGGTCTCCATGACGCCTCACGCGGGACGAACACGCGTTCGTCCGCTCCTCTGCAGGCGCCCGCGCCCGCCGTGTCCTCGTGTGTCGTGCTCGTGGTGGACGACTCGATGACGATGCGGACCTTGCTCCGCAACATCCTGCGCGCCGAGGGGTACGAGGTCGCCGTCGCGCACGATGGAAAGGCCGCGCTCGACATGCTGGGCGGGATGTCGCGATGTGATCTCGTGGTGACGGACCTCGAGATGCCGCGCCTCGACGGCGTCGCTCTTTGCAAAGCGATCCGGCGATCGGCGCGCGCGCAAGTGCCGATCCTGGTGGTGACGAGCGTGGGGGATCCGGAGGAGAAGCGGCGCGCGCTGGAGAGCGGAGCGGATGCGTACGTCGTGAAAAGCGACTTCGAGCAGAGCCGATTTCTCGAGGTGGTCGAGAGGCTCTCGGGGGGCCCCGGGCGTCACGCATGAAGGTGCTGCTCGTCGAGGATTCCTCCACGGTGCGCGTGTACGTGGAGGCCATCCTGCGCGCGGCCCCGGATGTCGAGCTCTTGCCGTCCGCGCGGGACGGCGCGCGAGG
>JANMGF010000643.1:0-2566 GCA_031374535.1 Polyangium sp. (in: bacteria) | reverse complement strand
TCGCGCGGCTCGACCCGACGGCTGATACCTCCATTCGTGTGCCGCTCCCGACGGTCGATGGAGCGCTTGAAATGATGGCCGCGTACATCCAGCACCACCGCGATGAAGGACCCACGGTCAACCGCCTCCATCCGTTCACGGAGGCGGCCGCTCGAAAATTGGTGTCCGGCGTGCAACCGCCCCTGCACCCGCGTACGTTCCTGCAAAAGGCCCACTTTGCGGTCAAGCAGGCTGCCGACGAGAAGGTGGATCGAATCGACGAGGCAGCGATCGCACGTATGTTCGAGGCTATGGGCACGAAGTCGAGCGCCGAGGCATCAGCGGTAGGGATCGAGGAGTTCCCGGACTATTGAGCTCACCTCGCCTCCTGCCCGTCACGCCCCAACCTCCCGTCTGCCGCACCAAGGTTTCCCCTTGACAGGCTCTCCATCTCGCCGGACAATCCCTCCATGGCCGATTCCTATATCGATCACCACGAGACCATCGCATATGGTGGCTTCGCCGTCGGTCAGATCCTCACGCTCGTCATCGGCCAGGACCCGGAACTGGACGCCTCGGTCCACATTGTCGCGAAGCGACTCGGCAATGCCACCGACGAGATGGAGGCCACGCTTAAGAAGGCGAATGCCGTCGAAATCGTCACCTACACCGGTCAGACCGATGTCGTCGATCAAGGGCGCAGCGTGCTTCGGAGGCTCGTCAAGTATGCCGAGTCCCGCGAGGACGGCGAGAGTATCGCCAAGGATCTGTTGAATGGCGATAACCTGACGACGATCCTCCGTCGGCGCCCCGTCAAGCTCGCTGCCGCGCTTCAGCATGCTGAAAAAAGGATCGAAAAACACACGGCTGCGCTCCCCGAGCACGCTTCCTGGACCCAGCAGATCAAAAATGCCCGCGCCGCCCTGAGCACACTCAACGAAGGGGTCCGCAAAGCCCGCGCCGACCGGCGCGCCATGACCCCCGAGGTCGCCGCAGGGCGGGAGCGCTGGATGGACCGATACGCAGCCGCCAAGCTCATCGTTCAAGGCATCCTGCGCCCCCTCGGCAAGAGTCACCTCATGCCCGAGATCTTCGACGACCTGGCCGAGCAACACCGTGCCGTCGGTGTCTCCGACGATGAGCCGCCCCCGCCCGCGGCACCCGACGCGATGCCGTGATCTCGCCGGATACACGCTGCGACCTCATGGAATGAGCCAGCTTACCCGCGAAAGCGCGCCCCGCCCGCCCCCAAAGCATGCAGGACGAGCGCACGAACGCATGTCGGCACCCCAGACGCGGGAACGCGTGCTGACCGCGCACTCCCACGCCCCCCGGTAAGACGCCACCGCCACGGCGCGCCTCCCCCTCGTCCCCCGCGTGAGTGCCAAGCAAAAGCGCACGACCCACCCCCATGAGCCGAGGTGGCGACCCGCACGTGCACAAGATCGCCTGCGTGCCTAGGTCTGGGGTGAAAGTACACAAACGCCAGCGCGCACCATCGACGAGCCCGCCGAAACCACGAGCTGTCCACTGTACTTTTTCTCTTGACTCAAACGCCCTGCGTATCCGCGCCCCAGATCACCTTGTGCATCTGGACCTGCACGCGCACCACGAGGCCGTCCTCGAGCACCCAGGCCACGAGATCCTTCGGCGAGAGCTTGCCCCACACCGGGGAGGCGAGCAGCGTGCAGCCGAGCCGGGAGAGCGCGCGCGCGCCGATGACGTCACGCATCCACTCGTAGTCCGTGCGATCGGCGAGGACGAACTTGATCTCGTCCCGCGGACCGATGTACGCGAGGTTCTCCCAGCGGTTGCGCCGGCTCTCGCCGGAGCCAGGCGCCTTGAGGTCCATGATCTTGTGCACCCGGGGATCGACACGCGAGACGTCGGCCTCACCGCTCGTCTCCACGAGGACCGTAGGGCCCGCGTCGCAGAGCTCACGCAAAAGGGGGATCGCGCCGGGCTGCAGGAGCGGCTCGCCCCCGGTGAGCTCGACGAGCGGCGTGCCGAAGCCGAGCGCCCGCTCGCGCACGTCCACGCGCGACATTCGTTTGCCCCCGTAAAATGCCTGCGTCGTGTCGCACCACGCACACCGCAGGTTGCACCCCGTGAGGCGCACGAAGGTGCACGGCAGCCCGGCGAACGTCGATTCGCCCTGGATGCTCGGGTAGATCTCGTGGACGACGAGGGTGTCTTCCTTCACGGCCGCGTGGCTTTCTTACCCGGAGCTTTCGTCCGCGCCAGGTCTCACGGAAGGCAGCCCGAGCGGGCCGTGCGTCGTGACGCTCCCGGAGCCCATCCGATGCGTGACGCCGTCGCCCGCGATCACGCGGAGGTACCCCTCTCGGTCGATGCCAGCGGCCGTGCCCGAGACGCCCGAGACGTCGAGGGGAACCCCACGAAGGACGTCGCGGAGGAGCATCATGCATGGTTAGAAAATCAGCCAGGATTTGCGTCGGGTGAAATTCGTTTGTCAGGCCGTTAAACACCGGCACGCCTGAATATTCAGCCAGTATTTCAGCATCCTTTTGGGCAAAGCCGCGATATTCAATACCATCATAAAACCGGCCCAACACGCGGGCGGTGT
>JANMGF010000634.1:0-1584 GCA_031374535.1 Polyangium sp. (in: bacteria) | reverse complement strand
CGAGAACGTCGGCCTTTACTGGCATCTCGTCGATCTCGTGTGGATCTACCTCTTCCCGCTCCTTTACCTGGTCGGCTGAGTCCGGAATAGAGCGCACCATGAGCACCTCGCACGCAGAGCACGGTCACGGAAGCGGAAACGGCGATCACGTCCCGCATGTCCTGCCGTTCAAGGTCTACATCGGCACGTTCGCCACGCTGCTCGTCCTCACGGTCATCACCGTGGGCGCGAGTTACGTGAACCTCGGCCACACGGGCAACCTGATCGTCGCCCTCTTGATCGCGACGGTCAAGGCGACGACCGTCGCGCTCATCTTCATGCACCTCAAGTGGGACCATAGGTTCCACGCGATCATCTTCGTCTCCGCCCTGCTGTTCCTCGCGGTCTTCATCGGCATCACGATGAGCGACACGCAGTTCCGCGGCGAAGCCGAGTCGATCGAGGGGCAGGCCCCGCTCGACATCAAGGACCCCTTCAAGGGCCAACGCAAAGGCGATTTCGCCGTCCCCAAGGGCGAAAGCTCGGCCGCCGCCCCGGCCGCCGGCTCGGCCGCACCCGCCAAGCACTGATTCTCTCGCGCTCGGGGGCCTTGCTCGGCAAGCGAGCTCGGCCCCGAGCCTCTCCAAACCCCCCGAATCCCCGAATCGCTCGACACCGGGTTCAGACTCGCCATAGTCTGCGACCCGATGTCGGCCCGCGTCTCCGTTCCCCCCATCGCCATCGTCGAGCCGGGGTCGGCGCGTACGTCGGGCGCCTCGCCGCACGGGGAGCAGTCGTCGGTCCGGGCCGTCCTTTCGAGCGCCGATCCCATCCCCGAGGGGACCGCGGCGCGCTGGCTCATCCAGCTTCGATGGTTGGCGATCCTCGGCATGGGCGCGACGACGGCGACGGGCAAACTGTTCGTCCCGGATCTCGCGATCGCCCCCGTGCTCGGGATCCTCTGCTTGCTCGCGGCCCTGAACGCTTCGTTTGCGCTCGTCGTGGGCCGTGTGCTGCGCCATGAGCGGCGGCTCGTCGCGGCGCAGATCGCCTTTGATGGGCTCGCCCTCGGCGCGGTGCTTTGGGTCACGGGCGGTACCGGCAATCCTTTTGCCGCGTTTCTGGTGTTTCAGATCGCCCTCGCGGGTTTGCTTTGCGGCGGACGCACCACGCTCGGGATTGCGGCGCTCACCGTGGCCGTCGGCGCGCTCGTCTCGTTTGCCGACCCGCTCCCGCTGGTCTCGGCGCCGCTCGGCAAGGAGCGCATCCATCACCTCGGCGCGTTCGTCTCCCTCGCGTCTGTGGCCATGTTCCTCGGCGTTTTCTTGTTCGTGTACGCGCGCCGCCTCGACGAGCTCCGCCAGCGCGCGCTCCGGAACGACAAACTCGCGATGCTCGGACGTGTGGTCGGCGGCATGTCGCACGAACTCTCGACGCCACTCGCCACGATCCTGCTCGCCGGGCGCGAGCTCGCGGAGATCACCAAGGACGGCCCCCCCGACGCGTCCGAGCTCGCGCGTACGATCGCGGGCGAGGCGGAGCGGGCGAGCGACATCATTGGTCTCGTGCGTGGGTACATCCGACCCGATCAGCGGCGCGAGGAGG
>JANMGF010000057.1:0-6868 GCA_031374535.1 Polyangium sp. (in: bacteria) | reverse complement strand
CGCTCCACGAGACGTTCTCGGCCTGGACGAGGGCGCGCGTGGAGATGGTCTCGTTTTCGGCAAAGGCCCGGCGGGCGATCTGCTGGAGCTTGGTCTTGAGGCCCCGCCTGGCGAGGGTGAAGAGATCGGTCGAGGGTTCGTCGCCGGTAGGGAGGAAATATCGATCGGTGCCGCCGTGACGATAACGAATGGCGAGGGTCTGGTCGACGAAGACGGAGGGCGGGACGAGGCGTTCGAGGAGGACCTCCTCGGCGAAAGGGGACAAGCGCCGGCCGAGGGGCGGAAGATCGGGGTGTTCGGCCGAGAGGACCGACATGCGGACGGGCCGCGGGTAAAGGTTCTCCACGGGCTCGTCGGTCTCGTGGGCGCGGCGCGGGAGGCGCCGGTAGATGCGCCATTTTTTCGAGACGGTGTCGAAGAGGCGCGCCCGCTTGCCGAGGTTCTCGGAGCTGCCGAGGAAAAGATAGCCGCCCTCGTCGAGCGCACAATGGAAGGTGGTGACGAGCCTGTCCTGGCTCTGGGTATCAAGATAAATGAGCAAATTGCGGCAGCTCACGAGGTCGAGCCGGGAGAATGGGGGATCGGCGAGGAGGTTTTGCGGGGCAAACGTGACGCAAGCGCGGAGCTCTCGCGTGACCTGGTAGGACCTCGCGTGGGGGAGGAAAAAGCGGGAGAGGCGCTCGGGCGAGACGTCGGAGGTGATGTCGTCGCCATAGATGCCGGCGCGCGCCTCGACGAGGGAATGTTCGTCGATGTCGGTGGCGAAGATCTGAAGGGGGCAACGTTTGCCGGTCTTCGCGAGCCCTTCGAGGAGGACCATGGCGAGCCCATACGCCTCCTGGCCGAGCGAGCAGCCGGGGACCCATACACGTAGGGGTTCGCCCTCCGGCTTGCGCGCCAGGATCGCGGGGACGACCTCCTCCTCGAGGACCTTCCAGGCGCCGGGATCACGGAAGAATCGCGTGACGCCGATGAGGAGGTCCTTGACGAGCGCGCGCGCCTCGCGTGGATCGTCGCGAAGATAGCGGTGATACGCCTCTATGCTCTCGATCCCGAGGAGGACCATGCGGCGCTGGATGCGGCGAGTGACGGTGGTGGTCTTGTAGGGCCTGAAATCGGCGCCGGTCTTCAGGCGGAGCAGGACGATGAGGTCACGGACGCGGTTTTCGCTGGAGAGAGGCGAATGCGTGGGATCGGCGGGGACGAAGCGCATGTAGGGATGCCGGGCATAACGGAGGACGAACGCGGGCATCTGATCGATGGACATGACGTGATCGGAGAGGCCCGTGGCGAGGGCGCTCCTCGGCATTCCGTCGTGTTTCGCCTCGGTGGGCTCCTGGACGAGGACGAGGCCCCCTTTGGCCTTGATTTCATGGATACCCAGGGTGCCGTCGGAGCCCGTGCCGGAGAGCACGATGGCCATGGCGCGTTCGCCTTGATCCTGCGCGAGGGAACGAAAGAATCGGTCGATCGGCATGCGGAGGCCGCGCCGCTCGACGGGCCGCGCGAGCTTCAAAACCCCGTCCTCGAGGGTGATCTGCTGGTTCGGCGGAATGATGTACACGTGGTCGCGCTGGACGTGCATGCCATTGTCGGCCTGCGCCACGTGCAGGGAGGTGTGCCGGGCGAGGAGCTCGGCCATCAGGCTTTCGTGCGTGGGATCGAGGTGCAGGACGAGGACGAACGCGAGGCCCGGCTTGTCGGGCATGGCTCGGAAAAACCGAGTAAATGCTTCGAGTCCGCCAGCAGAGGCGCCAATTCCGACGACGGGGGTCCACGAGGGAGGCGTGTCCGCGAGAGGGAGGTCGGGCGGCGAAAAGTCGGTCGAAAGGGCGTGTTCGTCCGGCGTCGGGGCGGCGGGCTCGTCCTTGGGGCGACGTCGCTTCTTGTCGGCCATGGGTGGGTTCGGGCGGATGGTCCCGCCGTGGAGCGAGGGTTTCATTCATACCACGCGGCGACGGTTTCAAGGGGGGAAGGGGCGTGGAAAAACGTGGAAGGAGTGGCGAGCGTGGTGACAATCGCGGCCGTGCTTGACTTGTCGCTTACATTCGTTGAGATGGGCACATCATGAGCGACGTGCCCGCGGCGCCGGGGGATCGGATCGCACGCAAGTATCGCGTGGAGCGTGTGCTCGGGTCGGGCGCGATGGGCGTCGTCGTGGCCGCGAGGCACGAGGAGCTCGGGCAGCTCGTCGCGGTGAAGCACCTGATCACGGGCCGGGCGGTAAGCGAGGAGCAGCGAGGGCGATTCCTGCGCGAGGCGCGCGCCGCGGTGGTCCTGAAGAGTCACCACGTCGCGCGGGTGCTCGACGTGGGCGCGGACGACAACGAGGCGCCGTACATCGTGATGGAGTTCCTCGACGGGCAGGACCTCGCCGCGACGCTGAAGGCGCGGAGGCAGCTGCCGTTCGAGGAGGCGGTCGAGTACGTGTTGCAAGCGTGCGAGGCCGTCGGAGAGGCGCACGCGGCGGGGATCGTGCATCGGGATCTGAAGCCGGCGAACCTGTTCCTGACGCACGACGTGAGCGGCGCGCCGTGCGTGAAGGTGCTGGATTTCGGGATCTCGAAGCTCGTCGGCACCGACGTGGCGCTGACGCACGAATCGCAGATGCTCGGCTCGCCGCTTTACATGTCGCCGGAGCAGATGAATGCGCCGAAAAGCGTGGACGCGCGGAGCGACGTCTGGGCGCTCGGGGTCATTTTGTATCAGCTCGTCGCCGGGAAAACGCCGTTTCACGGAGAGACGATCCAGGGGGTATGTGCGCTCGTGATCGGCGGGCAGCCGACGCCGCTCCGTGTTTACCGGCCGGACGCGCCGCCGGGATTCGATGCGGTGATCCTGCGGTGTTTGGCGCGGGATCGGGAGCAGCGGTATCGGGACGTGGCGGAGTTTTCGGCGGCGCTCGGGGCGTATGCGCCGGCGAGGGCGCGGGTGTACGTGGAGCGGATTGCGCGGGTGGTGACGTCGAGGGGAGGAAGGGGGAGTTCGTCGGCGGAGATCGTGGTGGCGGCGGGGACGGGGGCCGGGGCGACGATGCCGTTGCCAGGGACCGTGGGGGCGGTGTCGGGGCCGGCACGCGGGTCGCGTGGAAGGCCGGTGTCGGTCGCGGCGCTGATCGGGGCAGGAGCGCTCGCTGCGGTATTGGCAGGGGGCGTCGTGGTTCTGTTTTTGATGAAGGCGCAGTCGAGCACGGGAGCGGAAGCGGGAGCGGAAGCGGAAGCGGGAGCGGTGGCGGAAGCGGGAGCGGAAGCGGGAGCGGATGCGGGAGCGGAAGCGCGCGCGGCGGCAGCGGAGGTGCCGACGGTCGCACCGATTGTGTCGTCGGCGCGTGGGGAGGGGCCGGTAAAACCGGTTGTGACTTCCAAACCAGTGTTGCCGAGCAAAACGACCGCAAAGCCTTCGAAGCGCAACGAGGATCTGTACAACCCCTGATCGAACGTCCCCATTCGTACCGAGTTTGCTGACGAACGGCACGGGCCTTGGTAACGTGGAGCGATGCGCTCGAAGTTCCCGTGGATCGGCGTTGCGTTTGCCGTGAACCTGTGCCTGGGGCCTGCGTATGCGGGGCCGGCGGAGGATCGCGCGGCGGCGGATGCGTTGTTTCAGGAGGGGCGGGAGCTCTTGAAGGGAGGGCGGCCGGTGGAGGCGTGTCCGAAGTTCGCCGCGAGTCAGAAGCTCGATCCGAGGCCGGGGAGGTTGCTCGCGCTGGGAGATTGCTACGAGACGAGCGGGGAGACGGCGAGCGCATGGGCGACGTTCCGGGAAGCAGAGTCGATGGCGCGGGCGGGGAAGGACGAGCGGCGGATGGAGGAAGCAGCGCGGCGAGCGGGGGAGCTCGAGCCGAAGCTGGCGAGGCTGCTGGTGGAGGTCGGGCCGGAGGCGAGGGTGGCGGGGCTCGAGGTGCGGCGGAACGGGAAGAGGGTCGAGGCGGAGGTGTGGGGAGCGGCGGTGCCGGTGGACCCGGGGGAGCAGAGGATCGAGGCGGGGGCGCCAGGGAAGAAGGGGTGGGCGGAGAAGGTGGTGGTGGAGGGGAAGGCGGGGGTGACGAGGGTCAAGGTGCCGGTGCTGGGGGAGGAGGGGAAGGTGGTGGTGAAGGAGGAGGGGGAGGGGGCGGGGAAGAGTATTACGGTGATTGCGGTGGGGGCGGCGGTGGGGGTGGTGGGGGTGGTGGGGGTTGGGGCGGGGGTTGGGTTTTTGGTGGCGGCGTCGGGCGTGCGTGCAGACGCAGACCAGACCATTGCAGACGCGGATCTCGTGCAGGGGGATTGTCCCGGCGGGAACGTGCAGGATGCGGCTGCGTGCACGAAGCTCAAGGAGCAGCTGGGGAGCCTGGATACGTTCACGAATGTAGGGACGGGAGTTCTCATTGCTGGCGGCGTGGTTGCGACAGGGACGCTGGTATATGCGCTTTGGCCCCGGAAGAGATCGGCCAAGGCAGGGCTGGACGTAGTGCCCGTCGTCGCCCCGTCCTTCGCGGGTGTCGTGGCAGCGGGCCGATTCTGAGGTTCCGCGCAGTCTTTCGGCAATCCTTGGCTCCATGGAGGTGTTCCCGATGAGAACCATTCACAATACCTTGACATCCCTCGGGATCCTGGCGACGGCGATCTTCGTGCAGCTCACGGCATGCTCCAATCCCGCGGAAGACTGCACGCAGAACCTCGAGAGTTGCGAATCGAGTGGAGCGGGTACTCCGCAGCCTTCGGCGGAGTGCGCGAAGTCGCCGAAGGACGAACCCGGCGTGATAAAGGACGCATGCGGGTTCTTCGTTTCGGTGGCAGGCGACGACGCGAATGCCGGCACGGCAGACAAACCTTTCAAGACGCTCGGCAAGGCGGCGGACGCCGCGAAGGCCGCAAAGGCTCGTGTCTACGCGTGCGCGGACGGCACCTATGCGGAGCGCGTGGAGGTCCCCGCTGGCGTATCCATATTTGGCGGTTTCTCGTGCATGAGCGGCACGTGGAACTACGACGCGCCCACGGGAGCCACGATCGAGCCCACCGCGCCTGGTCCCGACGACGTGCAAGCGACCCTCCGCGTGGCGGGCAACGGTACGACCCAACTGGAGGATCTCGTCGTCCGCGCGCCGGACGCAGTCTTCCCGGGAGGATCCTCAATCGTGGTGATTGTGGACGGCGCGACTGTCGACTTCGTGCGGACGCATGTTTTTTCGGGCAATGGGGCTTCAGGAGCTACAGGCGCGACCCCCACCGACGACATTGGCCCGCAAAACCCGGACGACCCGGCGGTTCGCGGGAACAATGGTCAGAATGCGTGTATGGGTGGGTCCGGGGGTAACCCGGGGGGTGCGGCAAAGATGAACGGTCTTTGTTCCAAGTCTGTGGGCGGCAAGGGAGGAACCGGATGGGATCTCATCGACGGTGACAAGGGCGACGACGGCATGCCCATGGTCTCCGGTTTCGGAGCGGGAGGAACCGGCGAGGGACCTTTGCAATGTTCCCCTGGCAATGATGGATTCAATGGCGCGCGGGGAGATGACGGTACCGGTGCAATCGTAGACGGCACTCTCGACGCCACGAAGGGGTATGTCGGTGCTTCCGGTATGCCTGGCACCAAAGGCACAGTCGGTCAGGGTGGCGGGGGCGGCGGTGGCGCCAAAGGCAAGACGGTCTGCCATGGCGCGAGTGGTGGGAGTGGCGGTGCGGGTGGATGTGCGGGGAACGGCGCACTCGGCGGGATGGCGGGAGGATCCAGCATCGGAATCGTCCACCTTGGCGGGACCGTGCGGTTCGATACCACCACCATCACCGTGGGAGATGGGGGCGAAGGCGGGGCTGGCGGAGAAGGTCAGTTTGGCGCTCCTGGTGGCACCGGCGGTACGGGCGGGGCGGGTTTCTCAGGCACGTCAAAGGCATGCAATGGCGGATCTGGCGGCCAGGGTGGCAACGGCGGCAGGGGCGGCGGTGGTCGTGGAGGTCACTCGGTGGGTATTGCGCACAAGGGCGCGAGTTCCCCTGACACGACGGGCGTCATGATCATGCTCAGCACCGCTGGGATGGGTGGACTGGGATCAGGCGCCGACGGAACTGGGGTTATGGGGATACCGACAACCGTGCACGCCTTTCCGTAATTCCGGTCAGTGAACACCGGGACGAAGGGCGGCAAGGAACTTCGCTGGTGTGTTCAGGGGAATGCGTGCATCGGGGCCTCTACGCCCCCCGTGGCACCGCCGCCCATTCCGCCCATACCCGCGGCACCCGTCACGATCATGACGCCGGCATCCGAGACGTTGCCGCCCTTGTGCGCGATACCAATCGAATGACCTCCGCGGCCTCCGCCGCCGTTGCTGCCGTTGCCGCCGTTCCCGCCCTTGCCACCATTGCAACCCGAGGGCGTCGGACCACCCATCGATACCCCATTGCCGCCGTTCCCGCCATTGCCTCCGGCCCCACCGGCCTGACCGAAGCCGCCGTCGCCACCCTGGCCTCCTGCACCGGTGGTGATATCCACCATGTTGAAGGACAGCGTGGCTCCGAGGCTTACGATTCCGATGCTCGAGCCACCCGCGATCCCCCCGAGCCCGCCATTGCCGCCGCAGCCGCCGGCACCTCCGCTGCCGCCGCTCGCGCCGAAGCAGGCCGACTTGCCTTTCGACCCGCCGCCGCCACCGCCGCCCTGCCCGACCGTACCCTTTTGACCAGGCTGGCCGCTCTCACCGACGTACCCCTTGGTCGCGTCCAGCGCTCCGTCCCCCTGCGCCCCCGTACCATCGTCGAGGCTCACTCCATTGGCACCGGGCTGACCGATCTCGCAATCCGGGATCGGTTGGAGCGTGAGTTGAATCGTTAGCTGCGCCATTCATTCCCGCCTTTCGGATGACGCATTTCAGAATCGCGCGCATCATTGCTTG
>JANMGF010000543.1:0-1899 GCA_031374535.1 Polyangium sp. (in: bacteria) | reverse complement strand
CCCGCGCGGTCGCCTCCGGCCCGAGCGCCGGCGCGAACGCCTCCACGAAGGCCTCGGTCCCGATCGCCCCGAACCGATGTTCCTTCAGGATCCCACGCAACGTCGACCAGAAGACCTCCTCCCCCGTCAGGCTCCGGATCTGCGTGAGCAGCCAGGCCGACCGGCTGTACGGGCCCGAGGTGTATTTGTCCTTGGGCGCGAGCGACTTGTCCCGGATGGCCGCCCCCTCCTCCCCGCCGTGCTCGTCGCCGTGGAGCGTCCCTGCTTGGCTCCGGTCCGTGCGATCGCGGCCGGCCTCGTATTCGAGCAGGTTCGCCATTCCTTCCTTGATCCAGAGGTCGTCCCAGGTCTCGACCGTCACCAGATCGCCGAACCATTGATGCGCGAGCTCGTGCGCGGCGAGGTAAAAGTCCCCGGCGATGGCGGGCTCGGTGCTGCTCGTCTCGCGCTGGAAGGAGATACTCGCATTCTCCATGCCCCCCACCGGGAACCCCGGCAGGAGCACGAGCGCATATCGTGGGTACGGGTAGGGGCCCACGAAACCCGCGAATCGGTCCACCATGCCGGCCAGGGCCTTGGCCATGTCCGCGTGGCTCCCCCCGAGCCCTCGGCGGTGCCAGACCTCGACGGGCAGGCCGGTCTTCGTCGCCGCCTTTTCCACCTCGAAGCTGCTCACGGCAAAAGCCATCTGGTAGGGCGGCAGCTCCCAGTCGGTCTCGTACATCATGCGGCGTTTCATCGAATCCGTCGCGTCGATCGCGAGCCGTCCATTGGCGATGAGCGACTCCGTGACCTCCATGTCGAGGGACACCGAAAAAAGGGCGCGGTCGCTCGGGATGTTGTTGCAAGGCATCCACGACGCCGCGCCGAGGGGCTCCGAGTCCGTGTACAATGCGCGCGGCAGGACGGGATCCCCGAGACGCTTCGTGATGGCGTAGAAATCGTCGTTCGTCGTGGCTTCGTATTCGATCCGGAGGCTGAGCTTCGTGCCCCGGGTGGCATTCGGGATTTCCGCCAGCGAGACCGCCAGGAGACCCTTGTCGGCGTCGACCTCGAACGTGGCCTTCCGGTGCTCCGCGGAGACGCTTTTGACGATCACGCGGCTATCGAGCACGATCGTGGGCGCGTCCTCGGTCAACGTCAGGTCGATGTTCACCGACGCGTCGAGCTTACGCGCGTTCCAGTCGAAGCCGCCGAGGATCGCGTACTTCTGGACGTCGTAGCCGCGGCTCGCCCCCTCGAAGAGGGAGTCCTCCGAGCAGCCGGTCAAGAATGGCAGGGTGATCGCGGAGAGGAAAACGAACGGAAGAGGGCGCATGCCGCCATGCTACCCGGGCCGGCGCTCCGCGCTACATCGCGATCGCGCCGAGGTCGTGCCGGACCTCGCGGGGGGGCGGGATCCATTCCTCGTCGGGCCCCTCGGCCGGGATCTGGACGGGCTTTCCGTCGTACATCCGCCGCTTCGCGGGCCAGCCGAAGGTGCGCCACAGATACGCGAGCATCGACGGCTGATCGAGGTTCGGGTGGATGAACGGCGCCACGCGTTTGGCGTGCTCGGCGGGCAGGAGGCTCCAGTGCAGGCCCGGCTCGAGATGGTGGATCGTGTGGTAGCCGTTGTTGTAGGCGAACCAGTTGACGACTTTGCCGAGGAAGTTCCGCGAGTGGTTGTATTCGCTGTCCTCGTCGCAGCCGTCGTGCTGGAGGAAGTTCATCGAGATGATGCCCCAGGCCGCATACTGGTGGGGCAGGAGCACGTAGAGCAGGAATTTCTTCCAATCGAGCAAGACGAGCGCGCCCATCGTGGCGATGAAGACGGCGGCCTCGATCGTCATCTGCCGGAACCAGGGCGGGTTCTGGCGATACATGGCCTTGAAATACCGCATGTCCGCGGCGAAGACG